>JAMPGN010000180.1 GCA_023663915.1 Eubacterium sp.
GCCGGTGGGCAGCAGAACGATTTCCAAGTACACGGACTTGAATCTAAGTTCGGCGACCATCCGTAACGAGATGGCGGACTTGGAAGAATTAGGTTATATTTTGCAGCCACACACTTCCGCAGGACGCATTCCGTCAGACAAAGGCTATCGCCTGTATGTTGACAAGATGATGGAAGAGAAAGAGCGGGAAGTAGAAGAGATGAAAGAAAGTCTTCTTGAGAAAGAAGATAAGATGGAGCATCTCTTGAAGCAAGCAGCGAAGATGCTTGCGGCAAATACCGAGTATGCGGCAATGGTTTCGGCGCCGCAGTATCACCGCAACAAATTGAAATTCATCCAGCTATCCCGCGTGGACGTCAACCAGATACTTGCAGTCATCGTGGTGGAGGGCAATGTCATCAAGAACTCGATGCTCACGGTGAAAGAAGAACTCAGCGACGAGACTCTTTTGAAATTGAATATTTTGCTCAATACGCATCTGAACGGTTTATCTTTGGAGGAGATCAATTTAGGGCTGATCTCGGCAATGAAACAGCAGGCGGGTATCCACAGCGTCATTGTGGCGGACGTGATCGATGCGGTTGCCGAGGCGATCAGGGCAGACGAGGATCTTGAGATATACACGAGCGGTACAAAGAACTTTTTTAAATATCCGGAATTGGCGGATCATGAACGGGCGAGCGAGCTAATTACCACTTTTGAGGAGAAACAGCTTCTCAGTGAGTTGGTACAGGATAATCTGGCGGATGAGAACAATACCGGCATACAGGTTTATATCGGTAGTGAAACGCCGGTTCAGGGCATGAGGGATTGCAGCATTGTGACGGCGACTTATGAACTGGACGAGGGAATGAAAGGAACCATCGGTATCATCGGTCCTAAGAGAATGGACTATGAGAAAGTGGTTAAGAATCTGAAACTGTTGAAGAGTCAGTTGGATGATTTATATAAGAAATAAGTCAAATAGCAGAAAGGAATGATAGGCGTGGCAGAGGACAAAGATAAGTTACAGGAAGAAAACATGACCGAAGAGACGATTCCGCAGACGGATGCACAAGAGGATACGGCTGAGAACGTAAATTCTGAAGACGCAGCGCAGGATGATGCGGTTAAGACAGAGACAACGCAGGAACCGAAGGCAGAGTCTAAGGAAGAGAAGAAAGATAGGAAGAAAAAAGAAAAAATAGATAAAAAGCAGGAGGCTCTGAAAGAGAAGATCGCGGAGCTGGAAGACAGAGTCAAACGCCAGATGGCAGAGTTCGAGAACTTCCGCAAGAGGACAGACAAAGAGAAATCGGCGATGTTTGAGACGGGGGCAAAGAGCGTGATCGAGAAGATACTACCGGTGGTGGATAACTTCGAGAGAGGGCTGGCGGCAGTTCCGGAAGACGAGAAGGGCGGTGGTTTCGCACAGGGCATGGAGATGATCTACAAGCAGCTTATGACGGAACTTGAGAATATGGAAGTGAAACCGATCCCGGCAGTGGGCGAAGAGTTCAACCCGAATTTCCATAACGCGGTGATGCAGGTGGAGAGTGAGGAATTTGAACCCGGAGTGATCGCACAGGAGTTACAGAAAGGTTATACCTACCGAGACAGCGTCGTGCGGCACAGCATGGTTGCTGTAGTACAGGATTAAAGTAATTAAGATCAATTAGTTTATGTAACAATAATTGAAATATATATCATATTAGGAGGAAAGAAATTATGAGTAAAATTATCGGAATCGACTTAGGTACAACAAACAGTTGCGTGGCAGTTATGGAAGGTGGTAAACCTACCGTTATCGCCAATACAGAAGGCGCAAGAACAACACCGTCAGTAGTCGCTTTTACGAAGACAGGCGAGAGGCTTGTCGGTGAGCCCGCAAAACGTCAGGCAGTCACCAATGCGGATAAGACAATCTCTTCGATCAAGAGAGACATGGGTACGGACAGAGGACGCACGATCGATGACAAGAGGTATTCTCCTCAGCAGATTTCCGCGATGATCCTGCAGAAATTGAAAGCGGATGCGGAGAGCTATCTTGGTGAAAAAGTGACAGAGGCAGTTATCACTGTTCCGGCATATTTCAATGACGCACAGAGACAGGCAACTAAGGACGCAGGCAAGATCGCCGGTCTGGATGTAAAGCGTATCATCAACGAGCCTACGGCGGCAGCGCTCGCATATGGTCTCGACAATGAGAAAGAGCAGAAGATCATGGTATACGACCTCGGCGGCGGTACGTTTGATGTATCCATCATTGAGATCGGTGACGGCGTTATCGAAGTACTTTCTACCAACGGGGATACCTACCTTGGTGGTGATGACTTCGACCAGAAAATCATCGACTGGATGTTAGCGGAGTTCAAGGCACAGGAAGGCGTGGACTTATCCAATGACAAGATGGCGCTCCAGAGATTGAAAGAAGCAGCGGAGAAAGCAAAGAAAGAACTCTCCTCTGCAACGACGACCAATATTAACCTTCCGTTTATCACGGCGACGGCAGATGGACCGAAGCATTTTGATATGAACCTTACCAGGGCGAAATTTGATGAATTGACACATGACCTGGTAGAGAAGACAGCAGTGCCCGTACAGAACGCCATGAAAGATGCTGGTCTGACCAACTCTGATCTTGGGCAGGTGTTGCTGGTAGGCGGTTCGACACGTATCCCTGCGGTACAGGAAAAAGTAAAACAGTTGACGGGCAAAGATCCCAGCAAGTCCTTAAATCCCGACGAGTGTGTTGCGCTTGGCGCATCGATTCAGGGCGGTAAGCTGGCAGGCGACGCGGGCGCAGGCGAAATCTTATTGCTGGATGTTACACCGTTGTCATTATCCATCGAGACAATGGGCGGTGTTGCAACCAGACTGATTGAGAGAAATACGACGATCCCGACTAAGAAGAGCCAGGTATTCTCCACGGCGGCTGACAACCAGACGGCAGTAGATATCAACGTTGTACAGGGTGAGAGACAGTTTGCGAAAGACAATAAATCACTCGGACAGTTCCGATTAGACGGTATTCCGCCAGCAATGCGCGGTGTTCCGCAGATTGAGGTTACTTTTGATATTGATGCAAACGGTATCGTCAATGTATCCGCGAAGGATCTTGGCACAGGCAAAGAGCAGCATATCACGATCACGGCTGGTTCTAATATGTCCGACGACGAGATCGAAAAGGCAGTCAAAGAAGCTGCTGAGTACGAGGCACAGGATAAGAAGAGAAAAGAAGCGATCGATACTAGAAATGAGGCAGATTCTTTCGTATTCCAGACAGAGAAGGCTCTCACTGAGGTAGGAGATAAGATTGATGCTTCCGAGAAGGCAAGCGTAGAGGCAGATCTGCAGGCGGTGAAAGACATTTTAGAGAAAACGAAGGATCAGGAGATGTCAGACAGCCAGATTGATGAGCTGAAAGCGGCAAAAGAAAAACTGACAAACTCCGCGCAGGCTTTGTTTACAAAGATGTATGAGAACATGCAGCAGGCGCAGGGCGGTCCGGATATGAGCAACATGGGAGGCGCGGCAGATGCAGGTGCACAGTCCGGCACAGCGGATGACGTAGTGGATGGAGATTACAGGGAAGTCTAGGGACGAAAAGAAAAGGGATAGGCTTGGAGGATTATAAGTATGGCGGAACAGAAACGAGATTATTATGAGGTACTCGGCATTGACAAGAATGCCGATGATGCCGCAATCAAAAAGGCATATAGAGTTCTTGCTAAGAAGTACCATCCCGATATGAACCCTGGTGATGCGGAGGCTGAGAAGAAATTTAAAGAGGCATCCGAGGCGTATGCGATCCTAAGTGATCCCGAAAAGAGACGGCAGTATGACCAATATGGTCATGCTGCTTTCGATGGTGCAGGAGGAGCAGGCGGCTTTGGCGGTTTTGATTTTAACAGCGCGGATTTTACGGATATCTTCGGGGATATCTTCGGAGATATCTTCGGCAGCAGCAGGCGCGGCGGCAGAAGTAACGGTCCGATGAAAGGCGCGAATATTCGAACCAGTGTGCGTATCACCTTTGAGGAAGCGGTTTTTGGTGTCGAGAAAGAAATTGAAATGACTTTGAAAGACGAGTGTATGTCATGCCACGGAACGGGAGCGAAAGCCGGAACCAGTCCGGAAACCTGTACGAAGTGCGGCGGCAAAGGACAGGTGGTGTTTACCCAGCAGTCTTTCTTTGGCACGGTCAGAAATGTCCAGACCTGTCCGGACTGCCACGGAACCGGTAAGGTCATCAAAGATAAATGTCCGGAATGCCGGGGCACGGGATATATTGCAAGTAAAAAGAAAATACAAGTGTCTATTCCGGCGGGCATCGATAACGGACAGTGCGTCCGCATCCGTGATAAAGGGGAGCCCGGCTCGAACGGTGGACCAAGAGGTGATCTTCTCGTGGAAGTGGTTGTGGGAAGACATCCTATTTTCCAGAGACAGGATGACAGTATCTTTTCTACAGTGCCGATGTCCTTTGCGGTTGCGGCATTGGGCGGTGAGATCATGATCGATACGGTGGATGGCAAAGTCATCTATGATGTCAAAGCCGGGACGCAGACGGATACGAAAGTGCGCTTGAAGGGCAAGGGAGTTCCTTCCCTGCGCAATAAGAATGTCAGAGGAGACCACTATGTAACACTGGTGGTACAGGTGCCGGATAAACTGTCCCATGATGCGAAGGAACTGTTGAAGAAGTTTGATGAGCAGACAGGCAATACGCTGAATGCGGCGAAGAATGCTTCCGGCGGCGCAGAAGAGACGGGCGGCAAGAGCAAGAAGAAGTTTCGGAAATAGCAGGAATCTATGGATATAAAGTGCAGGGCACACTTCCTTGATTATGGGGAGGTGTGCTTTTTGTTTTTTTGGTGGTGTTATGTAAAATACGTATAAGAAATACAGTTAGAATATTGGAACGGTATGGCAATATGTGATATATTATATGAAGCAAGAAGAACATAATTGATTGCAAAAAATTGGAGAAAATCTGGCAGAGGCGAAATATCTTTTGTTGTACCATGATAATATAATATGCTTACCCGGGTAGCCGGGGGACGTGCTCTCACTTAATCCGAGTTCTGCGGAAGGAGTGATTATTATGAGTACATATGAGGAAATGCAGATTATACTTACGATTGCTTTACTTATAGTTGCAATTCTAAATTTGAAAAATAAGAAATAGCCGTCCTGTTCTTTGGCAAAACTGACGGCTATTCCTAGATAGTTCTATGTTGCGCCGGGTCGGGTGATCTGCACTCACCTTCCGGCTGTCCTGTTAAGTGTATTATATGTTATTTTTTCTTTTTTTTCAATCAATATTTTTGAAAACCACTGGTGAAAATTCCTAAGAATACACCAGATGCAGCCGCCACGCCAAACATGTGATTCATTTGAATGGGAAAAGTTTTTAGAACTAAGATAAGTTGCTAAGCATTCATATTTTCGGGTATAATAAGAAGAACCGTAAAGCATCATAAGCGGAAGAGAGGTAAAAATGTTTCATAAAGCAATCAAAAGATTTATCATAACATCTCTGTGTGCAACGCTTTGTCTTACTGGCTGTGGAAAAGAACAGGAACCCGAAATGCCGAAGCCAATCGAAGTGCTTCCGGAGCAGGAGGAATCTCCGGAGGAAGCGGCAGAGGAGGAAGAGACACCGGCAGACAGCCTTGTGATCGAAGAGAGAACTGTCGTTGATGGCAAGATACAGAGTTATCTGACGGGAGAGTGGACGAATGAGGAGATCGCAAATAGAAGACCGATCGCAGTCATGATTCCGAATAACCGACCCGCGATGCCGCAGTATGGTCTGTCCAAGGCGGGTATCATTTATGAAGCGCCCGTCGAAGGGCGTATTACGAGGCTTATGGCAGTATTTGAAGATTTTGATGATTTAGAGAGGATAGGACCGATACGAAGCAGCCGTGATTATTTTGTGTATGTGGCGATGGGCTATGAGGCGATTTACTGTAATTGGGGATTGGCAAAGCCGTATGTGGAGGAATTAATTAATCGACCGAACTATTACAATGTCAGCGCGGCGGTGGACGGTATTCACAACCCGGCGGATGAGGCGTTTTACAGGGTGAAACGTCCGGGATATGCCACGGAGTTTACAGGCTATCTTAAGATAGAAGGCTTGTTCGAGGCGGTGGAACGTCTTGGGTATGACTGGAATTATGATGAGAATTATGTGCCGCCGTTTCTGTTTGCGGCGGATGGCGTGACAGCGGACTGTCCGGATAATGACACGGCTGTCATAATATATCCGGGCGGAAAGACAGGAAATAACTCCGGAGGATACGGTGCTTACAATCCGTATTTTGAGTATCATGAGGACGACCATCTGTATTACCGCTATCAGGACGGTGGAAAGCAGATCGATGAGTATAATAACGAACAGCTTACCGTCAGCAATGTGGTATTCCAGTATTGCCACGGGGAAGTGAGGGACGCGCATGACTATCTCGCCTTTGGCGTGCACGGTGAAGGTGACGCGCTTGTATTTACGAATGGCAAAGTGATCAAAGGCACATGGAAACGATATGATGGGGATTTCACGCCTGCAAAATATTATGACGAGGAAGGCAATGAGATTGTCTTTAATCAGGGGAAGACGTGGATATGCAATATTTGGCAGGAATACGGTGAATCCGTGCAGTACGGTGAGGATGATGACAGTCTGGTTACGCCGGATATACCGTCTGTTTCTGATTCCGAATAACTGTTCCATAGCAGCTTGTGAAATACTACAGATTGACTTTTAGGGCGAAGCAGGCGGTGTAAGTCCGCAAATGAATAGAAAAGATGTTGAAGCGGACAAACAAACAGCCGTCAGGATGATGGGTGGCTGAGCGGAGGATAAGTATATGAAATGGATGAAATTCAGAATTAAAACGATCACAGATGCAGAAGATATTATTATCAGCACCCTCTATGACATAGGTCTGGAGGGTGCACAGATTGAGGACAAAGTACCGTTGACTGCACTTGAAAAGGAGCAGATGTTTGTGGATATCCTATCGGACGGATCGGAGGATGACGGTATCGCGTATCTGAGTTTTTTTGTGGAAGAGAAAGAAGACGGCGGTCTTGAAGTGAACAGCATGACCACTGACAAGGATTCTGTTGTGGCGCAGATACAGCAGGAACTTGATGAACTGCGCTTTTTTATGGATATTGGAGAGGGGAGCATTACGGTCACTGAGACGGAGGATATCGACTGGATCAACAACTGGAAACAGTATTTCCATCAGTTCTACATAGATGATCTGCTCGTGATCCCTTCGTGGGAAGAGGTCAAAGAGGAAGATAAAGACAAGAAAATACTGCACATCGATCCGGGAACGGCTTTTGGCACCGGAATGCATGAGACGACGCAGTTGTGTATCCGTCAGATCAAGAAATATCTCACGCCCGAGACGAAGCTTCTCGATGTGGGAACCGGCAGTGGTATTTTGTCGATTCTGGCATTGATGTATGGGGCGAAACATGCGGTAGGCACGGATCTTGACCCATGCGCGGCGGAGGCGGTCGCGGAGAATAAGAAAGCTAACGGCATTGCGGAAGAATCTTTTGAAATGATGATAGGCAATATCATTACGGATAAGGAAATACAGGATCGGGCAGGACATGAACGATATGATATTGTGGTCGCGAATATTCTTGCCGATGTGCTTGTGCCGCTTACGCCGGTTATTGTTGGAGCGATGAAAAAGGGTGGCGTATACATTACTTCGGGGATTATTGACACGAAGGAAGAGACAGTCCGTAAGACTGTTGAGGCGGCAGGACTTGAGATTCTGGAAGTGACTTACCAGGGCGAGTGGGTGTCGGTCACGGCGCGTAAGAATGCGTGAAAATCGTTAGTCAATCGGCACATAGATCGGACGGAATTTAATTTGTAAGGAACATAGTGTAAGAGCAATGTTTGAGATAATAAGACGAAATAAAACAGGAAAATGGAGCAATGTTGCAGGTATTCTGGCGATTATATGGATGTGCATCATTTTCTCTTTTTCCGCGCAGACAAAAGAGGAATCCAGTGAGGTCAGCGAGGGATTCAGCTATCGGATCGTCAACACTACGGGGCTGTTTTTTCATTGGGATATCGATGAAGAAACGCTGCAGGAAATAGCGCGTGTCATTGAGCATTCTGTCCGTAAAGGGGCGCACATGACAGAATTTGCGATTTTTGCGATCCTACTCTATCTATGGACGGGCAGGTGGAATATGGCACGTCTGCGCAGGGGATGTGCGGCGGCGGTCATGGCGGCGCTTTATGCCGGAAGTGATGAACTTCATCAACGGTTTGTGGCGGGGCGTGCCGGGTGTTTTGAAGATGTGTTGATTGATTGTTCGGGAGTCGTGCTGGGGCTGGCTTTTTTCCTGTTGGCAGAGCATATTGCCATGGTGGTGTATCGGCGGCGCAAAGCGAGAAAGCAGAGGGAAGCCTAATTGCGGCAGGCATATGCTTATGTTATGTAATAGGATTCGGGCGTCAAAAGCTCTTTCGTATAAGTTGTGAAGGCAGATTACACAAAAAGTTCTCTTGTGTCGGGTTTCGTCGAATGGATTTTCTAAGCATTCCGA
>JAMPGN010000181.1 GCA_023663915.1 Eubacterium sp.
ACCCCGGAGGGGTTATAACTAAACCCCCATTTGAAATGGGGGTTGCTAACTTAGATGTGTTGAGTGAAGGGAGATTGATTTTATGGAACTTGTAAAGGTTACATCAAAAGGACAGATTACAATACCAATAGAAATTAGAAAGAAATTGGGCATTAAGGAAGGAAGCAAGGTGCTTTTTCTGGAAGAGGCGGGAAGGATATATCTAGCAAATTCCTCAATGGAAGCATTGCGAGAGGCGCAGTTAGCATTTGCTGGAGAAGCGGAGAGACTCGGATTAAAAACGGAAGAAGATGTTGTGGCGATGATTAAGGAAATAAGAAATGAAAGAACGGGTGAAATGAATGCGCGTAATGATTGACACAAATATATTAGTTTCACTTTTAGTTTTTTCCAGTGAAAAAATGAGTCAGATGATGGAATGCATTTTTGTAGAGCATCAGTTGGTAATTTCTTCATATGTTGTAGAAGAATTAAAACAAGTTGTAAAAAGAAAATTTCCTAAAAAAATTGAAGTAGTAGATAGATTACTTTCTAAAATGAATTATGAGTATGTATATACACCGGATATACTTGATGAAACATTGTTTGCGATCAGAGATATAAAAGATTATCCGGTGCTTTATACAGCGATATTAGAAGATGTGGATATTCTTGTAACCGGAGATAAGGATTTTTCTGATATTGATATTGAAAAACCGGAGATTCTTACTCCGATGGATTTTGTGGCAAAATATTGTTAGTGACATGAAAATTTTTTGATATCTGGTACAAAGAGGTGAGTCTATGACGATTGATGAAATTTTATCAATGGAAGAAGGGAGAGCGTTTCAAGTTTTAAACTGTAACGATTTTAAAATTATCAATATCTTTTATAGCACTCTGGTCTAATACGCCTTCACTTCCTTCCACAACTCATTATACAGTGCATCTCCCTCTTCCCCCAGATACACAAACGTCTCCAATCCCTCATACTTCGACAAATCCGGAAATGCGACCTCAGAGTTGCGGATCGCATCGTCCTCGATCAGCTCCCGCGCCGCTGTGTTAGGGGTAGAGTAGGTAATATATTCAAAATTTTTGAGCGCAATATCGTCTCTGCACATAAAATCAATGAATTTCTCGGCATTTTCCGGGTTGGGCGCATTCTTTAAAATAACCCATGAGTCGATCCAGACATTGGTCCCTTCTTTGGGGATCACGTAAACGAGATCGGGATTTTCCTGCTGGGTATAGATTGCCTCACCGGAGTAAATGACACCGATCGCCGCTTCGCCGCCGATCATTTTATCGCGCACCTGATCTACCACATACGCCTGAACGAGAGGCTTCTGTTCAATCAGAGAGTTCATGGCGGCTGTCAGTTCATCTGTATCCAAAGTATTCATGGAAAAACCGTTTAATTTCTCGGCAACCATAAAAGCGTCCCGCACGGAATCCTGCATCAGAATATTATCCGCGTATTTTTCATCCCAGAGCTGTGCCCAGCTTGTAATGGGTTCGTCAACCATCGTTTTGTTATAGAGAATCCCCACGGTTCCCCAACAATACGGAATAGAATACTTATTTTCGGGATCAAACTCTCTCGACTGCGCATAGTACTGCGCACCGATATTCAATTTGGCATTGGGAATATTGTCAAAATTAATTTCAGCAAGCATGTCATTCTGAATCATTCTACTAATCATATAATCGGATGGACAGGCAATGTCGTAAGCAACAGCGCCGGATTCCACTTTGGGATACATGCTTTCATTGGTTTCATATTCATCGTAAATGACTTTAATTCCCGTTTCTTCCTCAAACAGGTCGAGGGTTTCGGGATCGACATATTCGCCCCAGTTATAGACGATGACCTGTCCGTTTGGATCTGCTTCGGGTGAGCCGCATCCGGTTAAAACCGGCACAAGAAGCAGAATAAATATAAAGAATATAGAAACTATGTTGTTGGTTCTTGTTTTCATAGGAATCATATACCTTTCTCTTAATTGTCGCTGCCAAGCGACGATTTTTTCTCCGGAGACAAATTAATCAACAACAGCAGCACCAGCACTGTCACAAAAATCAGCGTCGAGAGGGCATACATTTCGGGTTTGATTCCTTTTTTGACTTCGGTGTAGATCTTGGTTGAAAGGGTATCCACGCCAACGCCCTTCGTAAAGTGCGTGATGATAAAATCATCCAAAGACATCGTAAACGCCATAAGAAATCCAGATAGGATACCGGGTAACAGGTCGGGCAGTACGATCTTAAAAAAAGCGGTCATATGGGATGCGCCAAGATCCAACGCCGCTTCATAAGTGCTAGGATTGAGCTGTTTCATTCGTGGCATAACGCTCAAAATCACGTAGGGGATATTAAACGTGATATGCGATAGTAGAATCGTGCCGATCCCGAACTTGATCCCCAGACTGATATAGAGCAGCATCAGAGAGATACCGGTCACAATCTCCGCATTCAGCATGGGAATATTCGTGATCCCCATCAGAATGGATTTTGCCCTGCGTTTCATTCCGCTCATGGCGATGCAAGCGATTGTTCCAATCATCGTAGCGGCGAGAGCGGAGAGCACGGCAATCAATAGTGTATTTAACAATGCAGACAGAATTTCGTCGTTATGTAAAAGCCGTGCATACCATTTGAAAGTAAACCCGCCCCATTTCGCCCGCGTCTTGCTGGCATTGAAGGACAACACCATGAGCGTGCCGATCGGCGCATACAAAAAGAGAACGATGAGGGCGATATAGATTTTTTTGAGCGCGGTTTTCATAGCATGGAACCCTCCCCGTCTTTATCGAAAATAGCAGACAGCGCCATATTGATGAGAATAAAGATCATCAGTACGATGGACAGACCGCTGCCAAGGTGCCAGTTGGATGTTCTCGTAAATTCCTGTTCGATCACGTCACCGATCAGCAGAAGTTTACTACCGCCGAGCAGTGCGCTGATGACGAAAGTGGTCAGCGCAGGGACAAACACCATCGTGATACCGCTGATAATGCCTGGCACGGAAAGCGGGAGTATGATGCGGAAAAAAGTGTATACATTGCCGGCACCTAAATCATGGGCGGCATTGATTACATTTTTGTCGATTTTCGACAGGGCATTGTATAGCGGCAGGATCATAAAAGGCAGGAAATTGTACACCATGCCGAGTACGATCGCCGCAGGGGTGTTGATAATCTTCAAAGCTGGCAGATGAAAAAAGGTGAGCACGTTGTTGATGACTCCGTTTTTCTCCAACAAGGTCTGCCAAGCCAGCGTGCGGAGCAGAAAGTTCATCCACATAGGCAGGATAAAGATCAAGATAATAAAATTGTGCTGGTTTGTCTTCCTATTTGCCAGAATCATGGCGAGAGGATAGGCAAGCAGAAAACAGACCAGCGTATTCACCAAGGAGAGCAGGATGGAAAGGCGCAGAGCCTTAGCGTGTCCTGTTGTCGTGATTGCGATGATATTTTCCAGCGTGAAAGCGCCGGTCTTGTCCGTCAGTCCATAATAGAGAATCATGCCAAGCGGAATGATGATAAAAACGACTGACCATAGTATATACGGCGTAGATAGCCACTTGTTCTTAGATGTCAATTATCACAGCCTCCTCATCTTCGGATTCGGGTTTATTCATAATCTGGATATTAAAGGGATCGACCTTAATACCGACCGCCTGACCTACCGGGTGCATGGCGGTGGAGTGCACAAGCCACTCGAAGCCTCCCGCCACGACTTCCATCTCATAATGCACGCCTTTGAAGATCAGATGGCTCACAACACCTTCGATTACGCCGTCTTTTGGGGCGGTGAGTTCTACGTCTTCCGGACGTATGACGACATCGACGGGCTTGTTGTGTCCGAATCCCGTATCCACGCAGGCAAAACGAGTGCCTAAAATGCTCACCAGCTTATCCTCGATCATGATTGCGGGAATAATGTTGCTATCACCGATAAAGTCAGCGACAAAAGCATTTTCCGGTTCATTGTAGATCGATTCCGGGGAGCCGATCTGTTGGATATATCCCTGGTTCATGACCACAATCTTGTCGGACATGGTAAGCGCTTCTTCCTGGTCGTGAGTGACATAGACGAAGGTGATGCCAAGTTCATTTTTCATACGGATCAGTTCGTACTGCATTTCCTGACGGAGTTTTAAGTCGAGCGCGCCCAACGGCTCATCGAGCAGGAGTAAGCGCGGTTCGTTGACGATGGCGCGGGCGATGGCGATACGCTGCTGCTGACCGCCGCTTAGGGAATCCGGCATACGGTTCTCGTAGCCGTCCAGATTTACTAATTTTAATGCATAACGAATTTTATCATTTATGTAGCTTTTGCTCTTTTTCTTGATTTTAAGACCGAAGGCAATGTTCTCCGCGATCGTCATATGGGTAAAAAGGGCGTACTTCTGGAAAACTGTGTTGAGCGGTCGTTTGTTCGGGGGAACTTCGGTGATATCCTGTCCGTCAAAAATGACTTTACCGCTGTCCGGCATAGTGAAACCACCCAAGATGCGCAGGGTAGTCGTCTTGCCGCATCCACTTGGACCGAGCAAGGTCACAAATTCATTTTCGTGTATCGTAAGATCGAGTTCATCTAATACCATCTGCCCGTCAAAAGACTTGGAGATATTGTTTAAGTGTATCAATTCCTTAGACATGTGCAGTCCCTCCGTTGAAACATTCTGCCTAACTTGCGGGCAGGGATAAAAGGAAACGTGAAGGCATCCGGACTGTTCTAATAAAAGGGCGGTGCGGTGTCTCTTTTAATATTTTATACTGCGGATTAAAAGTTCGGCGGCGTGCTGACCCACAGAAACACCGCGCCATTTTTGCCATTTGCCTTGATGTAGTGTTCCGAGTCGGGAGTGTAGTAGAAAGCGTTGCCTTTCTTTGCCTTCATACTGCGTTTCCCGATGACGATCGTCACGGAGCCGGAAAGGACATAGCCGAACTCCTCACCTTCATGGGGCTGGTCGGGATAAGTGGAGCCGCCGGGTTCTAGCGTGACGCGGATCGGTTCCATCATGTTCTTCAGGGCATTCGGGATAATCCACTCGATTTTATTGTGAAGCTCTAAGTCTGTCTTTTCAAAAAAATCCTCTTCGGAAAAGACGATCTGTTCGTCGTCCGCATCGTCAAAAAATTCTTTTAAGTTTGTACCGAGGCACTGCAGGATATCCACTAAGGTAGCAATGGAAGGGGAAGTCAAATCATTTTCCAACTGGCTGATAAAGCCTTTGGATAGCTCGCAGCGATCCGCGAGTTCTTCCTGTGTCAATCCCTTCCGGTTGCGCAGTTCCTTGATCTTGTTGCCGATTTCTACACGGGTTGAATTATTGTCCATAAATGATCTTCATTCTTTCTTAGGTTAATTATTATAGGATGATGTCAAAAGCTCTTTCGATAAACTTTTTGTGCAATCTGCCTTCACAACTTATACGATAGAACTTTTGGCATCTGAAACGTTATAGGAAATCAGTGACAATAAACATAAAGTTTACTAAAACTAAACAAACGTTGAGACCCATTATACCGTAAAGTGACCGTATGTCAATGCCATTTAGAAAAATAAAAGCAAAATGAGAGTATTTTTTAGGAAAAAGATTAACAAAGCCCCTAATTTGTGATAGAATCATGCTAGTACAATGGAAATGAATTGTTGACTTACATGTTGATTCAAATGTCAGCTAAGTTATGAAAAGATTGTAAGAATCAGGAAAGGTATGGTTTCGATATGAGTCAGGGTAAATATGTGGCATATGTTTCTACCTATACAGTAGGAAAAGAGGATAAGTACGGCATCAAGATTTATGATGTGGATATGGACAATGGTAGGATGACGGAGAAAAACCAGGTGGAGATCACCAATTCGTCGTATATTACGATTTCCCACAACGCGAAGTTTTTGTATTCGATTACGGATTTTGGCGTGGAAGCCTATAAGATCATGCCCGGCGGCGACCTTGAGGTGGTCAATCAGGGAAGCATCAACGGAATGAGGGGATGTTATCTTTCCACGGACTATGAAGACAAATTTTTGTTCGTGGGCGGTTATCATGATGGTAAGATCACGGTGCTTCGTTTGCGGGAAGACGGCGGGATTGGTGAGATTACGGATGAGATTTTCCATAAAGGGCTTGGCAGTATTGCGGAGAGAAATTTCAGACCCCATGTGAACTGCGTGAAGATGACGAGGGACAACAAATACCTGTGTGCCGCAGATTTAGGACTCGATCATGTCAATGTCTATCGTTTGGACCATGTGAACGGCAAACTGAAACCGATCGATATGATTCGGAGCGAGCAGGAGTCCGCGCCGCGCCATCTTAAGTTTTCCAAGGATGGCAAGTTTTTGTATATCGTACATGAATTGAAGAATTATATTGACGTATACACATATGAGGAAATCAACGGTAATCCGGAGTTTGAGAAGATTCAGACGGTCTCCACGTTGAATGATTACCATGCCAGCTTTTCTGCGGCGAGCGCGCTCAATATTTCGGAGGACTTTCAATATCTTGTCAGCTCCAATGCCGGAGACAACAGTGCGATTGTCTATAAGATTGACCCGCAGACCGGAATGCTTGAGAAAATAGTATGTCTGCCGATCAGCGGTGACTATCCGAAGGATGCCAATCTTTTCCCAGACAACAAGCATCTTGTATCGCTGAACCATGAGTCCAATACGATGACATTTTTTAACGTGGATTTAGAGAACGGGCTTCTGGTCATGAACGGCAAAGAGATCAAAGTAAACCAGCCGAACTGCATTATTTTCCACAAAATTGAAGATTAGGCAGAATAGATAAAAAATCTCCCGCATATACATTTACCAGTATAAGCAGGAGGTTTTTTTATGGATTTTTTACAGAATAGTACATATGACCTGTATAAAGATATACAGCTCCGCACGGGAGGGGAGATTTATTTAGGCGTTGTCGGTCCGGTCAGGACGGGGAAATCAACCTTTATCAAACGCTTCATGAATCTGCTTGTGCTCCCCTTCATGGAGGATGAAAACGAGAAAGAGCGCGCGCAGGATGAAATGCCTCAGAGTGCGGGCGGTAAGACGATCACCACCACGGAACCTAAATTTATCCCCAAGGAAGCGGCGCACATTAAGTTGGGGACGGATATCGATGTGGACGTTCGGTTGATTGATTGTGTCGGATATATGGTGGACGGCGCGACGGGGCATATGGAAGAGGACATGGAACGCATGGTGAAAACACCGTGGTCTGTCGAGGAGATTCCTTTTACCAAAGCGGCGGAGATCGGCACGAGAAAAGTCATCAAAGACCATTCCACGATCGGTATCGTAGTGACCTGTGACGGCTCTTTCGGGGAACTTTCTAGGGATAACTTTTTAGGGGCGGAAGAACGCACTATCACGGAACTGCAGACAATCGGCAAGCCGTTTATCGTACTGCTTAATTCCGCGAAACCTTACGCTGAGGAGACGAGGGCGCTTGCAGACGAGATCAGCGACAAATACCAGGTGACGGTGATGCCGGTCAACTGCGAGCAGTTGAAGCGGGAAGACATTAATCATATCATGGAGAATATACTGTATGAGTTTCCGCTTACCATGATTGAATTTTATATGCCGAAGTGGGTGGAGATGCTTCCTTACGACCATAAAATGAAACAGGATATTATTACACAGATCAAACTTTTGATGGGAAATCTCAGCAATATACGGGATATCACGACCGATCATTTTATGCCGGAGAGCGAATATATCAAGAAGTGCAAGCTGGATGGCATCAACATGTCTGACGGCAGCGTGCGGGTCATTCTCGATGTGGATGACGCTTACTACTACGAGATGATCAGTGACCTTGTGGGTGAAAATATCGGAAGCGAGTATCAGATGCTTGCCACGTTAAAAGAGATGGCAAAAATGAAACGTGAATACGTGAAAGTATTGCACGCGTTAGATGCCGTGCGCTATAAAGGCTACGGAGTCGTGATGCCGGACCGCGAGGAGATTATGCTAGAGAAACCGGAGTTGATACGTCAGGGCAATAAATTTGGCGTGAAGATCAAGGCGGAGAGTCCGAGCATCCACATGATTAAGGCGAGCATTGAGACGGAAATATCACCGATTGTTGGGACGGAAGAGCAGGCGAGGGACTTAATTCAGTTTATATCCGATACGGAGACGAGTGAGGAAGGCATCTGGGAGACCAATATTTTTGGGAAGACGGTGGAGCAGCTTGTCAACGATGGCATTACGGGTAAAATTTCCATGATTAACGAGGAGAGCCAGGCGAAACTGCAGGAGACCATGCAGAAGATAGTCAATGATAGCAATGGTGGGATGGTTTGTATTATTATCTGACGTGGCGTTTGTGAAATGATAAAGCATCTTGACGGAAAGCGGATTTCTGCCAAGATGCTTTTTGGCTTTTTAAGATTCGGGCGTCAAAAGGTCTATCGTATCAGTTGTGAGGGCAGATTGCACAAAAAGTTCTCTTGTGTCGGGTTTCGTCGAATGGATTTTCTAAGCATTCCGGTGTAAGCTGTGACACCGGACGCAACCGCCCTCAACGCGCATCCATGCGCGATTCGGGCTTTTCGGGA
>JAMPGN010000182.1 GCA_023663915.1 Eubacterium sp.
CAAGGGCAACAATGAGTATTCCAATCTGGATTAAATCCTGATATGTAACGTACATTGCATCGCCCTCCTTTCTTTCGTCTGGAGGGCTACTTGAACCCTCCGCAAAAAACAAGAGGGGTAAAGCCGCCTTTGGCTCTATGGTTTCCCATGAATGGAGTATAGCACACATTTTTCTTTCAGACAATGCCTGTATTAAGTTATAACGCCTATGGAAACAAGGAATTTTTCAATTGTTTTTCATTCTATTTTTTGGTATCATGGTAAAAAGTATCTGTGACAATATTTTGTACGCTATTTATCGCAGAGGCAGAAGATACATAATTATTAAAAATATATGAGTGACCTGCAATAGAAATTGATTTTGTTATATTGGGAGAAATTACGATATGTCTATCACATCTGCTTCTTTTTTTATCATGCTTATATTATCGGTAGGAATCTATTACCTACTTCCTAGGGCATGCCGTTGGTACGCGCTGCTGGCATACAGCGTTTATTTCTTCTGTGCGTCTTCAATGCCCGTCACGGGTCTGTATCTGTTTATAAGCGTAATTGCAACATGGGGATGCGCAGTATTGATCTCACGGCATCGGGAGGAAAACCACAAGAAGGCATTGGCGGCATTGCTCTTAGGGATTATGACAAATATCGGGGTTTTGTCGGTGTTGAAATATAGCAATTTCTTCATACAGAATATGAACGCAATTTTGTCGTGGGGGGGGGTATTATTTCACTTTGAGGAAGTGAACCTGCTAGCGCCCATGGGAATCAGTTTCTATACATTGATGGCGGTAGGGTATCTGACGGATGTTTACTGGGGAACGGTCGAGCCACAGGGAAATATTCTGAAGACTGCCCTGTTTATTGGCTATTATCCGCAGCTCATTTCAGGACCGATCACCAGATACCATGAGATGAAGGAGCAGCTGTATGCCGGACATGCTTTCCGATATAGGAATGTTGCGTTTGGTGCGCAGCGGATTCTATATGGGATGTTCAAGAAAATCGTCATCTCCTCAAGGGCGGAAATTCTGGTAAACGCTATCTATGCTGATGTAGAAACGTATGACGGGTTATATCTCTGGATTGCGATGTTTCTGTTTATGCTACAGCTATACACAGATTTTTCGGGGTGCATGGATATCATCATGGGTGCGTCTGAATGCTATGGAATTATCCTGCCGGAGAATTTCAGTACGCCGTTTGCCTCTGCAACTGTGCAGGAGTACTGGCAGAGATGGCATGCAACGCTGGGCGCTTGGTTAAAAGATTATATTTTATATCCGATTCTCCGTACGCGGTTATGGCAGAGGATGGCGAAATGGATAAAATCGCATATTGGCAAGAAAGCATCCAAGCAGATCCCGTCTTATCTTGGCATGTTATGTGTCTGGCTGCTCATCGGGCTGTGGCATGGCGGAAGATGGAAGTTTGTGATAGGAATGGGTTTATGGTTCTGGGGCTGCATTGTCTTTGAAAGTGCGACGGAGCCATACTGCAAACGGCTAAAAAACTGGCTTGGCATAGACGAGGATACCGATACATGGAGAATTTTTCAATCTGTAAAGGTGTTCGTCTTAGTTGCCATCGGCAATGTTTTCTTTAGAATAGATTCGCTGCCATCGGCATTGTATGTCTTAAAGCGTGCCGTCAGTCATATGAATCCATGGATTTTTTTTGATGGAAGCCTGGCGCAGATGGGCATTACATATGGCGATATGAATATATTGATCATTGGAACGGTTGCTTTGTGCGTCGTTGGACATTTACAGAGGAAGCATGGATCTGCGCGGGAATGGATACAAAAACAGTTTTTACCGTTCCGCTGGTTTTTGTGGCTGACTATGTTCGCGTTCATTTTAGTCTATGGTACTTATGGACCGGACTATGATGCGGCGTCATTTATCTACGGAGGTTTTTGATGAGGCAGAGGGTTAAGGAGCTGGCAGCAGCCGTTGTTTTTCTTATTTTGGCATATGAAGTATTTATACATTGCACATATCTTTTTCGGAATACAGAGCGTGCCGCCAGACAAAATATATTAGGATTCTATGAGGAAGAAAGCGATAGTCTGGACGTTGTCTGTGTGGGCACAAGCAGCGTTTATCGCTATTGGGATCCTATGCATGCATGGGATTTATATGGCTTTATTTCCTACGATTATTCAGTGTCAGCAATGTCGCGGGGAACCGTTCTCACAGCGATCAAGGATCTGAGACGGACGCAGTCGCCGGAAGTAATCGTGGTGGATGTAAGACCGTTTCTCAATCTGAATGCGTTGTCGGAGCTTGATTATCCAGAGCGGAATATGCTTGATTCCATAGATCATGGGCTTACCCGGCTGCAGGGCGTTAAGTATCTGTTTGATAACAGTGATATATCCAGACAGGAAGCAGGCGCGGTGTATATGGAACTTGCCCAGTATCATAATAATAAAACTGCTCTGGCGGAAGCGTTAAACTGGCAGTTAATGGACAATCGGCTGAACAGTGATCCGGATGGTGAGGACTTCTATAAAGGATTTGCGATTGCGGCAAAGCATACATATCAGTCACGGGAGGCTGTGCAGCTGTCGGATGAGACGGCAGAAGAAATATCTGAATTATATATGGATATTTTGGAATATGGTAAAGAAGAAAACTTGAAGTTGCTGTTTGTGCTGTCGCCGTTGGCGGTCTCTGAACAGCGATCAAAAATAATAAATAAAATGGCACTGGTGGCGGAGGAATATGGCTATGGATTTATCGATGGGAACCGTTTTTGCGAGGAGATGGATCTGGACTATACAACTGACTTCTATAGCAGCTCCCATGTTAATATTCTAGGGGCGGAGAAATGGACCAAGTTTGTCGGAGACTATCTGGTTCAGAATTATGATTTACCAGATCATAGAAATGACAGCAGATATGATTCCTGGCATACGACATATGAAGCATATCAGAAGGAAGCACAGGAGGCTGTCAATCAGACGTGGGAGATGATACGCAATCACGACGCCACGATAGAGAATGAAAAGGAAATGCGTGAAACAGATGCTTTTCCCAAGTGGTTTGAATTGGCAAACGACGAGAATATCTCCATACTTGTATGCGCGAACGCCTGCGATTATGATGGATTTTCTATGGAAAATAAGGAATTGCTCAGATGGTTTGGCATTGATGAAGATAACATCGGAGTGGATAAGAAGTACTATGCCCTGTATTGTGACAGAACAATCCATCTCCAGACAACGGAGGACGAGGCGGAGGGGACGATCGGAGGACTGGAAATACCGTTTACGATTCAGAAAAGCGATCAGACAAGAATTGTTATCAGTGAGGCAGAGTATGATGTAGAGGAGGGGAAGATACAATTACTCGCCTTCGATAATAACCTCAATCAGACGGTTGACTGGGTAGAATTGACGTGCTTGCAGGAAGGAGAAGCAGGATTAAGACATTTATCTTACGAATGATCTGTTTTTGCAGCTATGGCGTCATTGGTATCCGTTTCCCTGTGGATTTCAAGCGAAAAGGAGATATTTTGCTTAATGATTCTGCAGGCATGCGGCAATATCACCGCAAACACAGTAGAAGCCAATATATATTTGGTAAAAAAGGGAAAGCTGTCAAAAGCGTCGATCGTTACCGCATTCATCTTAAAAATATAGGTGACCAGCGCTTCTGTCAGAAAAACATTACTGATCAGGAAAATGGCATACTGATATAGGTATGTAAACCAGTTCCATTTAGCGCCTTCTGTTTTTTGATGTGCGATCCCCACACTGATCATTGCCGGAAAAAATAATGCGATATATCTCATATTACCCTCCTCGTTTGCGTTGTTTTTATATTAAGTACTGCTTATTTCTGCGGATACAATAGTTCTCGGTCATAAAACGGGGACTTCTTCCTTAATTCTTGAAACATTTCGTCGTATCCGTACTTTTCCGCCAATGTCGGTTCGTCCGAAAATAGATTTGTCCCTAGACCGATGCGGTTGCCCTCGATCTCAGCTCCCATTGCAGCTAATATGGAAGGACAAAAATCCAATGTTGTAAATCGCCTGTTTTTGGTATTGACCGGCGTAGCAACAGAATTGATAAAAGCATTATAAATCGTTCTTTCTGTTGTTCCGGTGTATATATCGAAATCACTGCTTTTTGCAAAAGCGTCGCTTTGCATACTGGAATGGTCACCGGCAATATAGATTACCGTATTTTCATAAAAGTCCTGCCGTTTCAGCCAATTGATAAAATCGGCTAATTGACTTGAGGCACATGCCCAGATATTTAAATATTGGTTTTCAAACTTATCGGGGCACAATGCACATACCGCTTCACCATTACTACCGGCATGGGTGTCAACTGTCAGCATGGAAAAATGAAAGGGCTGTTCTTCATTTGCAAGAGCTGTTATTTTTTCTTTTGCAAATTCATATAACTTTTGATCCTCAAATCCCCAATACACCCGATAACCTTCTGGAAGCATTCCAGTCTCAAGTGCAGAAGAATAATCTAGGATTTCATAGTTCCCATGCTGCGTAAAATATTCTTGTTTTCCAGCAAATGAAAAATCGGAACCGGCCATAAAGACATTATGATACCCTTGCTGTTCCAGTAGATCGCCTATGCTGACGACTCCGGGCAGACAGGAATCAAAATTGATATGCCTTTTTCCGGCAGCTAATTTCAGTGGTGTTCCCGATGTCTGCGCGACCAGAGCCGCCACGGTCCAGCCTGTGTTAGGAGCTACGGCTGCCCCTACCAGAAGCTCTGATTGCGAAAAATTAATATTGCTTTTGGCGATTTCTGTCATTTCCGGAATAACGTTTTCGTCAAAGACACCGCCGTTTTCTGTATCTTGAAAAGTTGTTTCTGCCGACTCCATAAAAATGCAGATCAAATTCTTCTTTTCCTCTGGGAAGGATATATTGATATTCTTTGCACTGACATACTCATTTTCTATAAAATCAGAAGATTGGATATTGTTTTTCACATAATCAAATAGCCGATAATTTGTGTTGACCACATATATTAAAAGAAACAGCCATGTCAGCAACAATAGCAATTTATGTTTTAATATCTGGTTATATATTTGCTTAAATTTCAGACAGCCTTGGAGTCTGAATATTTTATATTTTAGGAAGACATCAGCATAATGAAACACCTTACATAATGTGTGAAGGATGATGAATCTGAGAATTGCATAGCCGATTAAAGAAAGTAAAAAAACTTCTATAAAAAAAGAACGGAAATACTCAGTTGGCGTCCCCTTTAATTGCATACTTAGCGTAAACACAATTTCTTCCATACTGATATTTCCAAAGTTATTTGCACACCATACCAAGCTAAAGGAAACGAATATCAATACATATAGAAAGATATTGTAAAATACAGAGATGGGGGGGGGTAAAATTTTCTTGTGCATATGGGACATAGACGACATATCTCCTTGGTGTTTTAAGTAAAGTTTGTTTTATAATTACGTATTATGGCATATTGCGGTCCAAAAAGCAAGAATATTACTGAAAGTCAAGAAGAATCGCTGTTTTTGTCATTAAAATTTCTAAAGGCTTAAAACATCCACAGCAGAAATTTGCCCAACAGATGCTTTACGGCACCTTGCTGGAAATAAAGTCCATCTGCAAAATCGAAAAGCCGGAAACTGGAAGCCCATTCCGAAATACGTGACAGGAGTACTGGGGAGATCACGCAGGGTTATCTGACCATTGAAGCCGCGGGATTGTTCTTTGTTGTTTTTGTTCAGTTTCCTGTGCCGCTTCATAACGTTCACTCTTAATATAAGACTGCATAACTTCTTCATCATACACCTTTGAAAATAATATAGATTACTCCTGTCACACCTTAATTATACAGAAAATATTCTTGTTTACAATAAGATCCGCATTAAATTTCTTCCTCTCCGATTCGCCTTGCTGACAGTCTGCTGCTTGTATTGATTGTGTATCAATTTCCAGTATGATATAATCAGATTGTATAGTTGAAAAGAAAGTAGGATGCGATTTTCCGATAGATGCCCTCTAGTCTTACGAAAGAGGGTGATGCCCTATGAGTATAATGGAAGTTTTTACATTATTACTTCTGATTAGATCATACACTAGGTTCGCTTCCTTTGCAGTTTCTTGATCAATTTCCACGATTTTCATATTAGTAGTTTTACCAGCCTGTTAAACATATCAATAAGTGAATATACTTTATTTCTATAAGGGAATACAAAATATTCTTCCATTGTAATTACGGATGATACAAATTCTTTATCATTTTCACGCATCTCCTTCATATATCCGTCAACGTTCTTTCCCCGTTCACTCGGAATCGTAAACCTATCCGTTTATATTATAATGTATTCTTTGCATCTTTTCAATATTGATGAAAATAGATACAGGATAACTCCTCAGAAAAAATGGGAAAACTCAAAGTATGATTCATTGCTTTTGTAATAAAAATCGTCTATACTATTTTCAAGAAAGAACAAGAGCACGGATCGCGTTGATGAAAAGGAGACAACACATGGCGAAGGTGGTCGGGATTGGCAATCAGGATTTTGAGAAAATCAGGGTAAACAATATTTTCTATATCGATAAGACGAAATTCATACGGGAATGGTGGGAAGCGGCGGACGAAGTAACCCTGATCACCCGTCCCCGCAGATTTGGCAAGACCTTGAATATGAGTATGCTGGAGAAGTTTTTCTCGGTTCATTATGAGAACCGGGGAGAGTTGTTCCAGGGACTGGAAATATGGCAGGAAGAAAAATACAGGAAGCTGCAGGGAACATATCCTGTCATATTTTTAAGCTTCGCGGATATCAAGGAGACCACCTTTAAGGAAGCGCGCCAAAAAATATGTAGAATTATCCAGATGCTGTATGGCAGACTGGATTACATGACAGGGGGCAAACTGTTAAGCGATATAGAAAAGGAGGATATGAGGAAGCTGGTGGAAGATACCGATGACCATACGGCATCTTTGTCCATCAAAGTGCTTTCGGAGTGTTTATACCGCTATTATGGCAAAAAGGTGATCGTTCTGTTGGATGAGTACGACACGCCCATGCAGGAAGCCTATGTGAGCGGATACTGGGATGAAATGGCGGCTTTTATCCGCAGCCTGTTTAACTCCACCTTTAAGACGAACCCCCATCTGGAACGTGCCATCATGACGGGAATTACGAGGATCAGCAAGGAATCCATTTTCTCCGATTTAAATAATCTGGAAGTCGTAACGACTACTTTGAATAAATATACAGACAGCTTTGGCTTTACGGAAGAAGAGGTCTTCGCGGCATTGGAGGAGTATGGACTGGCGGATCAGAAACAGAAGGTGAAAGACTGGTACGATGGATTTACCTTCGGACAAACGAAGGATATCTATAATCCATGGTCTATCATTCATTATCTTGACAAAAGGGAAGTAGGTTCTTACTGGGCAAATTCAAGCAGCAACCGGCTGGTCGATAAGCTGATCAGAGAGGGAAACCCCAATATCAAAACGACGTTTGAGGATCTGTTAAACGGCGGCACGCTTCTGATGGAGATCGACGAGCAGATCGTCTATAATCAGCTCTTTACGAGAAAGAACGCAGTCTGGAGCCTGCTGCTTGCCAGCGGTTATCTGAAAGTGGCGGAGCGGATATTTGTGGAGCGGACGGAGCGCATACAGTACGAGCTGACCTTGACGAACAAGGAAGTCCGGATCATGTTTGAAAATATGATACAGGACTGGTTCGCGGTGAATGATGACTACAATGATTTTATCAAGGCTTTGCTGCTGGACGATTTAAAGGCAATGAATGTATACATGAACCGGGTGACAACAGAGATGTTCAGCAGTTTTGACACAGGGAACAAACCTTCCGATAAGAGACCGGAATGTTTCTATCACGGCTTTGTGCTGGGACTGATGGTGGAACTGGCGGACAGGTATGTGATCACTTCCAACCGGGAGAGCGGTTTCGGGCGGTATGACGTGATGCTGGAACCGAGGGACGCTGCCAATGTGGATGCCATTGTGATAGAATTTAAGGTGCAGGACGAGGACGAAAAAGAACTATCCGCTACGGTGCAGGCGGCATTACAACAGATCGAAGAGAAAAACTATCAGGCGAATCTGATGGCAAAGGGGATTCCGGGGGAGCGCATCCGAAAGTATGGGTTTGCTTTTTGCGGGAAAAAAGTGTTGATCGGCAGAACGGTATAATCGAACGGGTAACAGTGAGGCTGAAGACTGGACTGCTACTAACTGGGAAGCACGCATGGAAGACCTCTTGAAAACCAAAAGTGTATCATGTATGATGATAGTAGCTTTAGTGGTAGGAAATTACGTTAGGGAAGGATATGAAAAATATCAATGAAGGTAGTCATTCTGGCTGGTGGAACAAGAAGTACGATCAGTAATGAACAGCAGGGCATCCCGAAACCGATGGTGGAGATCGGCGGGAAGCCTTTGCTGTGGCATATCATGAAGAGCTTTTCGGCTTATGGATTCCATGAATTTATCATATGCGGCGGTTATAAGGTCGATCTGATCA
>JAMPGN010000183.1 GCA_023663915.1 Eubacterium sp.
TAAAAAATGAACACAAAATAGACACAATTCGCCGCTATACTGAGTGCATGATCAGGAAACAGAGATGGCGTAAAGCTGTCTGCCTGTATAGCTTTGTATCATTGCACAGTATGAAAGGAGCGAATGAATCATGTACGACAACAATAACTATCCAAACGATTATACGAATCATACGGGTTCCGGAGCAAATGATCCGCAGATCGGCTCGGAGCCTGTTCAGGGCGGGAATGCTTACAGTCCCTATCAGAATACGCAGAGTACAGGGCAGAGCTATACCAGCCGGGGTACGGAACAGAGCGCATACGGCGGACAGAGCAGTTATGGCAGCCGGAATGCCGAGCAGAACAGCTACGGCAGTCTGAGCGGTTATGACAGCCGCAGCGCCGAGCAGCGAAGCTACAGCAGTTATAACAGCCAGAGCGCGGCGCAGGGAAGCAGTGCGGGGACATACCACTACGGAAATGTGTATCCGAACAGCTACGCGCAGACCGTACAGAAGCCGGAGAAGAAGAAAAAAGCAAAAACCGGCGGCGGTTATTTTAAGAAAGCGCTCGCCGCGGTGTCGCTGGGACTGTTCTTCGGCGTTTTTGCGGGGCTGGGGCTTTATGCGGTAGATTACGCGACAGGGATACTCGGCGGTAAGGATGAAAAAACGGCGGAAGCCGAAGCGCCCACGGAGAGCAAAGATTCCGCGGCGGCTGCATTACTGGACGAGGAGACGACAAAACAGCCGGTGATCGAGGGCGATCTCATCAAACAGTCGGACGCCACAACGACGGTAGTGACAGATGTGACCGAAGTGGTCAAGAAAGTGATGCCTTCCATCGTGGCAGTGAACAATCACTATACGGAGACCATGTCCTGGTTCGGACAGTCTATGGACAGCGAGGCGGACGCCAGCGGTTCCGGCATCATCGTCGGATTGAACGATGCGGAACTTCTGATCGTATCAAACTACCATGTGGTAGCGGACACCGATAAACTGACGGTGCAGTTCAATGAGGGCAGCGAGGCGGAGGCATTTATCAAAGGGCAGGATTCCAAGATGGATCTGGCGGTGATCGCGGTGCCGGTGACAGAACTGTCAGATGCGACTCTGGAGGCGATCGAAGTGGCTACGCTGGGCAATTCCGACGAG
This sequence comes from Eubacterium sp., assembly GCA_023663915.1. The sequence goes on from JAMPGN010000183.1 coordinate 1,139, forward strand.
CTGGAAGTCGGCGAGCCGGCGATTGCCATCGGCAACTCTCTCGGCTACGGTCAGTCCGTTACCACGGGCGTGATCAGCGCACTCGACAGGAGCATCGACCTGTCCGCCAACGCTTACGGCGGTGACAGCGTGGAGGGCACCTTTATCCAGACGGATGCGGCTATCAATCCCGGCAACTCCGGCGGCGCGCTCTTAAATATCAAAGGCGAAGTGATCGGCATCAACTCCAACAAGATCGGCGGCAGCGCCGTGGAGGGCATGGGCTATGCGATCCCCATTTCGTCGGCAAGCCCCATCATCGCGGAACTGATGCTGCGGGAGACCAGAAGTAAAGTCGCGGAGGAGGAACGGGGGTATCTCGGTATTTCCGGCATCAGCGTCACGCAGGAGGTCTCGCAGGCATACGGTATGCCCGAGGGCGTCTATATCGCACAGGTCTATGAGGGCACGGCGGCAGCAGCGGCAGGCTTGAAGCAGGGCGACATCATCACGGTGTTTGGCGGCGACAAGATCGCTTCTATGGAGGAGCTGCAAAAAGAACTGGAGTTCTGTGCAAAGGGCGATACCGTGGAAGTCAAGGTCATGACGATGACCGTGGCAGGGTATGAGGAGGTCACACGGCAGTTGACCTTAGGCAATAAAGTGACGGAGTAAATAGCGGAAATGTGACAGAACAATATCCCCGGCAGTACGGTATCGTAAGGATACGGCTGCCGGGGATTGAGGTATATAAGAATGATGCAGGGTTATTCGGATGGAAGAAAGCGGCTGAGAATCGGAAAGTATAGAATTATATATAATTATGAGTATGGTCAAAACGGAGAAATTAAGGTATTATATATTATGCATATAGATACAAGGGGAGATATCTATAAATAGAAAGGAAGTGCCTATATGAGTGGAACAGTAAAAGAAGCGGTAAATCTTATGGAAGTGCTGCCGGAAAGCGATCAGAACTTTGCACTCGAGTTTATAAAGAAACTGGTTCTTGCATGGGATCCGGATTATACGAAAGTTACATTGGCAGAGAAAGAGGCGATAGAGGAAGCGGAAAAAGATATTTCAGAAAATAAGATGATTTCCCATGATGCAATAAATTGGGATTAACCCTCTTGTTATATATGTAAGAATCCCCGATAGACCAATATCTGCGGGCGAGACGGAGGAATAATAGATAGTATGGACGATAGACATGACGACACCGAATTAGAGAAGCAGGAGAGCGCGGAGGCGGGTGAGACGGAGGAGAAAAAGGACGATTCTTCCGGCGATTATGAGGATGTCTGTTTTATCTGCCGCAGACCGGAGAGCAAGGCGGGAAAGATGTTCCGCCTGCCGAACCATATCTGCGTCTGTGATGACTGTATGCATAAGACGATGGATACGGTCGCCCAGTTCGATTATCAGGGGCTTTTGAACAATCCGAATATGAGCGACTTAAATTCCGGCAAGGGATTTCCGAACATCAGTTTCGTGAATCTGGCGGACTTAAGAGGCGACGGCGGAATCCCCAACAAGCAGAAGCCGAAGAAAAAGAAGAAAGAGGCTTCCGCGGAGATCGACATTCGCGATATCATGCCGCCCCACAAGATCAAACAGAAGCTGGATGAGTATGTCGTGGGGCAGGAGCAGGCAAAAAAAGTGATGTCCGTCGCAGTCTACAACCACTATAAGAGAGTGGCGACCGGAACGATGGATGAGATCGAGATCGAAAAGTCCAATATGCTGATGATCGGTCCGACCGGCTGCGGCAAGACCTATCTGGTCAAGACATTGGCGAAACTGTTGGATGTGCCGCTTGCCATTGCGGACGCCACATCGCTGACAGAGGCAGGCTACATTGGGGACGATATCGAGAGCGTGGTCTCCAAACTGCTGGCAGCCGCGGACAATGATGTGGAGCGGGCGGAGCGCGGCATCATCTTTATCGACGAGATCGATAAGATCGCCAAGAAGCGGAACACCAATTCGCGGGATGTGAGCGGCGAGTCCGTGCAGCAGGGGATGCTAAAGCTGTTGGAGGGCGCGGAGGTGGAGGTGCCCGTGGGCGCAAATTCCAAAAACGCTATGGTGCCCCTTGCGACGGTGAACACAAGAAACATCCTGTTTATCTGCGGCGGCGCTTTTCCGGATTTGGATGAGATCATCAAGCAGCGGCTCAAAAAGAAGACGTCCATCGGTTACAGCGCTGAACTCAAGGATAAGTATGATAAGGAAAAGAATATTTTGAGCAGGGTGACGGTGGAAGATATCAGAAAATTCGGGATGATTCCGGAGTTTATCGGTCGTCTGCCCGTCATTTTCACGCTGGAAGGCTTGAGCCGTGATATGATGGTGCAGATCTTAAGCGAGCCGAGAAACGCCATTTTGAAGCAGTACCAGAAACTGCTGGAGCTTGACGAGGTGGAACTGCTCTTCGATCAGGGAGCGCTGGAAGCCATCGCCGATAAAGCGATGGAGAAAGAGACGGGGGCAAGAGCTCTGCGCGCCATCATCGAAGAATTTATGCTGGATATCATGTACGAAGTGCCGAAAGATGACAACATCGGTCGCGTGACCATCACCCGAGAGTATATTGAGGGCAATGGCGGACCGATCATCGATATCCGCAGCAGGAGTGCGGAGCATCCGGAGCATTTGCGGGAGATTTCGGAAAAAAGTTAAGGGATTTTATGGATGACGGTAAAAAAATACTTATTTTAGAAGATAATTTAGCGGCACTGGAGCATCTGGAGCGTATCATTGAGAAAGTGGACGGAAACAATGAGGTGTATTCTTTTTCTGATACCAGAGATGCTTATCAGTGCGCTATGGAGAGAACAATTCATCTGTTTTTGATCGATATTATTCTGGATACAACCCGACCGGGCGATGTTTCGGGCTTAAAATTTGTTGAAAATATTCGAAAGATAGAGTCCTATCGTTTCGTGCCGATTCTATTTATCACTTCGTTGGAAGACTCCAAATGCTACACTTACGAAAAATTGCATTGTTATTGTTTTATCGAAAAACCGTTTGATAAAGAGTGGGTAAAACAATCTGTGGAAGAATGTCTGAGATTTCCCGTAAGCCGAAAGGAGGAGAAAACCCTGTTTTTTAGAAAAGACGGGATTATTCTGGCGGTTGAGCGGAAAGATATCACCTATGCGGAAAGCCGCGAACATATTATGCACATACATACCAAACAGGGGGATGTGCTGAAAATACCATACATGACGCTGAAAAGGTTTTTGGAGGAAACCGACAGTCCCGATTTTATCCAATGCAGCCGTAATACGGTCATAAACAGAGAATACATTCGTGATGTGGACATACCAAACCGCCTGATCCATCTGAAAGAAAATTATGGCATGGTTGAGATCGGCGTTATGTTCAAAAAGCATATGAAGGGATGTTTTCAATGAGTATATGGGCACACATTGCGCTGATTGCGGAAACCTTGATGACGATCGTCTGCATTTGCCGCATTTACGGTCAGAAGATAAGGGCGGATAAAAAGACGGCAGCGGTATTTTTCTGCATTTTATTGATATTGGAAATCATCAATCGGAATCATTTGGACGGAAAATATTCTTTTTTGGTATATCTCGTTTTATTCCTGTACTGTACCGCCGAGTTTAAGAGCGCGGTCAGCGAAACATTGATCAGTATGATCTTGTGGATGGTCATAGGGACTGCTATACAGTTTCTGTGTATTCTTTTGGCAAATTTATTGTTGGTGGATGCGGAAGATATCAGAAATGCGGTCAGTAATACGATATCGCTGGCTGCTATTGGTTTGCTTCCGCCCGCAGACGGATTGCATCGGTTGCAGAAAAGCATCTGCGAAAACAGCAAATTTAAAACGATCATGTCGGGCTTTATATGTCTGATACTGGCGGTAATGTTCTTACAGGCAAAATCCCGCCATGAAATACAGTTGCGGTATTTCATTTTAACAATTCCTGTTGTCATTTTGCTGCTGTTTGCAGTCGTAAAATGGGATGATGCAAGGCACGAGGTGGAAGGAATCAAAGAGAGGATTCATGAGATAGAGGGAAATAAAAAGAATTATGAAAATCTGCTGATAAAGGTCAGACTGCGGCAGCACGCATTGAAGAACCATATGGAAGCGATATCCGCGTTTCAATATACTCAAAAAACTGTTGGGAAATCGGGACAGGCAGGGGAAGAATATTTCAATCGATTGCGGAAAGAAAATAAATACAATGATCTGTTGCTGACAGGCGATGAAATCCTGACGGGCTTTTTGTACGGAAAGTTTCAGGAGGCGGAGAATAACGGAATAGAAATCAACTATCGGATAACGGCGGCGGTCGGGCAATGCCGGGTGCCGATATACTATGTGATCGAGATGCTGGGGATTTTGTTTGACAATGCGATCGAGGCGCTAAAGAATGCAGATGAGAAAGAAATTTTTTTTGAAGTCTGTGAGACGGATGAGAAGTATGAATTTTTGCTTGGAAATCCCTTTCGGTATGTTTCCTACGATGAGATAGAGGAATGGTTCCGCTATGAAAAAAGCGGAAAAGGAAGCGGACGGGGGCTGGGGCTGTATCACTTAAAATGCCTTTGCACGGAGTGGAATTGTGATATCGGATGCAGAAACAGGGAGATCAGGAAAGCGAACTGGATCGTTTTTTCACTTGGGATCGACAAATGCGGATCACAGAAAAACCATATGAAATGACCGTCAAAAAGAGAGTTGGGTAAGAAAAAATAAGAGTTCGGTAAAAAAGAGTCAAGCCGCAGAGAAAAAAAGGTATACTTTCTTTTGTCGATTTAAAACTGTTTTGCGAAATGTGCGATGTATTATGAGTGGAGGAGAAAGCAATGACAAGGAAAGCTTTCTTATGTATCTGTTTTCTGTGCGTGGCTTTTTGGGCATATTGCGAAATTTCAGAAACGGAATCAGTGCATCAGGAGACAACACAAACCGTAGACCGGACGGATGAATGGAGAGAGGCATATGGGGATCTGATTCTGAAAGAAAGCGTAAAAAGAGCGGCGCTCCTGTATCTGGACGCGGACGCCACGCCGGAACTGCTGACGCTAAAGAACGGAGAATATCATTTGTATACTTTTGACGGGGCGCAGACGGCGGCAATCAGTATGCCGGATGGCAAAATCAAGGCGAGTGCGTATGCACCTAAGCATGTTCTGGAAAATTTTTCCGGAGATTTGGCTTTTTGTTGGTTTGAGTATGTTCCTTATCAGGGTTTGATGCGCGTGCATGGTGGAGACGAGGACAGATGCGACTATTATCTGCGATATCAAAATGGTTCTACGGCATTGGAGTTAGAAGCAAAATTTACGGATTTTATATGGTGTACATACAGTGCGGAGGAGGAAATAGAAAATGAGGAATTTTTAAGCAGATTGTCTGATCTGGGATACGACGGACTGGCGCCCTGTGCCTTTTTGTATGATAATATAGATGACGCTTATAAAAATATGGGAAAGACCTTAAAAAGCAGCGAAGTAATGGATGATTTCGTCAATGGAAAAATTGATGCGCTGTATCAGGTGGAAGAAGCGGCAGATATTCCGGAAGAAAGTTTCGTCATGAGAAGTTATGTGGATCTCTACAGGGATTTTATCATGGGAGACGGCATGGGGAGTACGCAGTATGTAGATTTTGATAATGACGGCGAAGATGAACTGATTATACGCGACTATATGGGAAACAGTATCTTTTTGGATGTGATCGGCGGCACTGTTTACAACGTGATGGAAGCAAGTGGTACTGCCAATCAGGCTTATGCAGCTGAAATGGAGGGAAAGAGAGTCGTCGTAAATGCGGATGTGTCACATGGAGGAAGAAAGTTTTATATCGTCAAACAATATGATTCCTGCGGCTGCTTAGTGGATTTTTTTCGTTTGTCCGCTTCTTATGATGGGAAGAATGATTACTCGGCAGAAGACAGTTTTAAATATCGGGAACAACCGATATCAATGGAAGTGTTTGAGGAGATAAGGAATTGTATCCGGTATATTTCGATAGAAGAAAAAAGCGAAGTGTTTGATGGGCTGGAGTACATGGTAGAAAAAATATTAAGTGATGCATTGATGTAGATTTTTCGCTTCGAAGATTTTCAATAATGAAGCATAAGGTAAGAGGTATATGGCGTGTCATCCAATAGTTTATTCTTGCGCTATCATAATTACGTTAAAGCATTCGAAAAAAGTATTGAAGAATTGTTCGGACAGGATATGAAACAGCTGGAAAGAATGATTTTGATTTGTATATATACAGGGATGATAAAGTCTATCTTAAGAACAAACAGGGAATAAAGCGATTGAAGGGGAAAGCATTGTACGATCACCTTGACGGCAGTTAAAAGCGCATAATCATAGAAAACGTTCCCCGTTTTCAAAATGAGGGGAGGGAGAAGAGATGCCAAATAGTGATGCATCAATATAACTAGGGGAAATGTTCAAGATTTGACTGAAAGGGGATTTTGATGCTGATGGAAAAGATTCATGAAAGTTTGAGTAAAGAAAAATGTAATGAATTGATAAAAATATTGGATGAGTTGATAAAGACAATAGTCATTATGCGAAAAGAGGAAAAAGATTATATTCTTTTTCAAAACGAAAGGGAAGCGAGAGAGTGGCTTACATATTTAAAAGAGCATGAAGATAAAGAGGAATTAAAGTCATTAGAGAACGAGATATCTAATAGATTCTTTTTTAAGTTTGATGTGCAGATTGGGGACTCGGAATTGGACAATAAGAGAGTTGAACTCATGAAAAATTATGTATTGAAATCAACGGAGTATCTTAAATAATGCTACGGGTAGTATGAAATGTGTTACTGGTATCTTCCTTCGATTTTGAGGAGGCGATTGGGAAAGCGGAATGATATGGATTACTATAAATTGATTAAAGAAGCAATTGAAAAAAAAGAGGTATTACCGTTATTAAAAGGGGAAAGGGGATATGAGATTGAAGTATCACGTTTTACATCAGATATATTTCCTACAGATATAAATACAGTTTTGGTAAATTGTTTTTATAAGCAAATGGAAAATATAAAAGAAATAGATAAAATATTTGTGAAAAGTCTTTATAAACTTTTAGAGGGTAATGCCGTCGATATTTATATCGCGATTTTGTATTACGATGCTTGTATATTTCAGGAAGAACAAAAAAGGGCAACTTTTACGATTGATAAGGAAATATTGAAGGAAAGAATTCGAGACAGAATTGCCTGTTATGAGAAAGATTTAAGAGGAGAAATAATTTTCTTTAACGGAATGCGTAAGAAAGATGCATGGAAAAATATTCAAAGGATTCTTGCGCTATCATAATTACGCCAGAGCATTTAAAAAATAGGGATGAGCAAAACACCTTGATTGAGAAATAGAAATGGGCAGTCTGCTTCCAT
>JAMPGN010000184.1 GCA_023663915.1 Eubacterium sp.
TAATATCAACCTATTAATATTAATTTTTTAAATTAATACCTTTGCCGGCAATGCATATAGTAAAATTTTTATTTTACTAATAATACTTCTTGTTTAGTTTGTTGTCAATATTTTTCTGCAATATTTTGTTGACATTGTAAATAAAATATTTTACTATATAAAAAAACGAATTACGCTCGTTTGCGAGACTTGCCTGCGGCAGACTCGAAAATCCGAAGCTGTTTCTTATATCCATTAAAAAGGTGTGCCAATGAATTACGACTTAAAACCAAAAGAATATGAAATCATGAAATTTATATGGGCGAACGCCCCGGAAGGTGTGACCTTTGGTGAAATTCATGACCATGTGAACAGCCTAGGGAAGAAAGAGTCCCGTCAGAGAGTCAACTGTTTCATACAGTCACTGCTCAGCAAAGATGTCCTCATAGCGACAGGCGAAGACCGCCATAAATTATATGCCCCCGCTATCTCCAGGAAAGAATATGATCAGTTGATGGCAAACAAACTACTAGACCAATTATTTGACGGTTCACTGAGAACATTTATATCCGCACTGTCCGGTGGTGATGGTCTGTCCGACGAAGATGCGAAAGAACTTCGTAAATTACTACGAGAAAGGAATAAGAAAAAATGAACCTGATTTTTGTTATGTCCATAAGCGGCAGTATTGTTTTTTTGTTATATCTGCTTACAAAACCCATTGCCAGCCGTTATTTTACTGCACATTGGCAATATAATTTTCTAAGAATCTGCCTTTTATTTTATCTGCTTCCTTACCAGTGCCTCCAGGATAAGCTCCTCAAACTTTTCAATCTTATATTTGGAACCGGTGAAGCAGTCAATCCCCTGTGGGATGATATCCATACCTTTGAAGCAAAAAATACCATCTATATAACAACCGACGGAAAAATGCACTATAAGTACTGGTTCCCACTGCTGATTTTTTCTGTCTTCTGGCTCTGCTGCATCATTGTTTCATTATACCGACAGATCAAAAAATATCATGCCTGCCGAAATAATCTTCTGTTGATTTCAGAAACTTCTGACACTGAAATTTTTGAAATAACAGGACAAAACCATACAGGATCGCTGTCTGGCGGAACAAAACAGATTCGGGTCATGCTCTGCCCTTTTATCAGATCTCCTTTTACCATCGGGGTATTCCGCCCTGTTATTATTCTGCCTAAACAGAATCATACGGCAGATTCATCGTTATATTTGTCGCATGAATTAAATCACATAAGACATTATGATGCCGTGTGGAAATTCATTGCGTTTATCACGATATTGCTTCATTGGTATAACCCTTTGGTCTACCTTCTTTTCTATGAACTATGTGTGGTATGTGAAAAAAATTGTGACGAGAAGGTAACGGAATCCTTAGATGACAATCAGAAAATACACTATGAAAATCTAATCATTGAAGCTGCCCGGCATAAGACTGATATCGAACCACTGTTTGCAGACTCTTTCTCCACAAATAAGAGACAGACAAAAGAGCGTATACTATTTCTGACAAGAAAAAAACGCAGATTGCCTTGCCAGAAAATCATAACTGCACTCGTGATTTGTATAGCAGCTCTATCAATGCCAATATCCGTATTAGCTTATCAGCCGTTCCGGTTTTATCACGATGCACAGCCTTATGATTCCAATCAGGATATCATGTACATTTTATTTGATGACGCACCCAGTCCCCTCAATCTTGATTCCATGATGACACAGCTTGAGCAGCTTGATTTTACCTTATCAAATGAAATAATAATTGATGAATATGGCAATCAGTACATTGTCACTGCTGAGAGTAAGAAGAATGTCCGTTCCTGCGCTCACGAATACATACATGCAGCCAAAAATAAACATGACAAAAGCGGCAGCGGCTGTATTGTGTCCGTCTATGAAGGAACATATTGCAAAAAATGTAATTATTGCCTACAGGAGAGTCTTGTAAGCCAAACTACTTTTACAAAGTGCCCTCACTGACTAGTTTATCCTTCCGCATAATCCTATAACAATTAATTCTCGGCGCCTCAAAATCAACCAATTCAATCCGCCTCAACTCTTTCTGGTCAATATACGGCGCGGCAAGACTTTCCGGCACGAAACTGATCCCGTTAAAAGTAATCAGATACGGAATTAGTTTCGTACTGTTATCAATCTCAAACCCGAACTGATAATGCGGTGGAAAAAGTTCTCTGATAAAAACCCCCACTTCCTGGAGGGCAAAATTACAGTACAAATAATTGGAACATATCAATTCTTCTTTCGTAATGCCGCGCTCGTAGTCCGTATTCTCATAGCCTGTGACAAGTGCCAGCTCGTCCGTGGCAAATATGTCGCATCGGAATCCCGCATGATAAAAGGGCAGATAGGAATATGCCACATCTAACAGATTGTCCTGTATCGCCTGTAACAGATCGTTAGAATGCCCGATCGTGATCTTCACCGAATGTTCCGGATGCGTCTCCATATACTCCTTAATCACCGGAAAAAGATAACATTCATAGATCGTATTCGTGGTGCCGATGCGAAACGTATCTGCGTACTTTTTCAAAGAATTGACTTCCTGGATACCCGCGCTCTGCAGCTCTAAGATTCGTCTGGCATAAAAAAGAAACGTTTCTCCTTCTTTGCTCAACGTCACCTTCCTTTTATTCCTGTCAAAAAGCTGTTTGCCTATCTCCCGTTCCAGTTCCGCGATCCGGTTTGTCACTGTGGACTGGGCTATAAACAACGCATCCGCCGTCTTAGTGAAATTCCGGTATTCTGCCAATGTGATGAAAGTCTGTAAAGATTGTGTGTCCATGTGAGGCTCCTTTGATGGGATTATGATTTATCACTATTATTACAGTAATCCGCAGACTGTGCAGCACTCAGAAAATATTCCGAAACGGAGACCAAAGCGAAACAAATTATTGTAAGAGAATCTTATCGATATCAAAACAAGTCGCTATGGCTTCCTGTTCTGATCAATTTTAATATCAATACTTCCTGCTCAACCTTATAAACAAGCAGCCAATCCGTTTCAATATGGCATTCCCGCATATTTTTATAATTACGAGAATTGACTAGCGCATGATCCCTATGTTTTTCCGGCAGCGGCTGTTCATTTATAAGCAGAGTGATTACTTCCTGCAATTTATCAGGATCACAGCCGCGTTTCATCGCCAATTTATAATCTTTCTTAAATTGTCCGGTGAACTCCGGTCTAAGCATTTAACGCCTCCATTAACGCCTCTACACTATCGTAAGGTCCATACATATCCTCATCATTTTCCGCCGCCTCCATTGCCGCTTGCGTAACCGCATTCGGAACATTACGACTAATGGAAAACGGTATCTGCTGCTCCCTTACAGATTGTCTCAAAAAAATATTGAATGCTGTTGAAAGGCTCATTCCCAAATCAGCAAACAGAGAATCCGCCTGCGCCTTCAGTTCCTCATCTACACGAAAAGTAACATTTACGCTCTTCATATCATCCCCCCATTTACAGGCATTTCAAATTTTATTCCTGCTCCTTATGAATACTCTCGACTTAATATCTATCAATCTTATAAATAGTATATTTATTATTATCAAACAAGTCAATAAATTATGTGTATTTATTGTGCAAATTATGTGCATTTTCTGATATCAATAATCATCCCACCGATCCGATCATCGAGTCACCTAGGAAATACGTGATTCTTTTCTTTTCCCAATTATCCCACCAACCCCAGCCACCACACAGACACCCATACAAACGCTCACGCACACACCGACGACCACTGCCGCATACTGTCCGAATCCGTCCCACTCGTTATGGTACAGTCTCTTTGCAAAAGGCAGCGCCAGTACAATGAGAAGATACCAGAATGCCGGTACGATTACCTTCCATCCTGCCTTCCGCGCCATCTGATCAAACACGTAGCTACGGATTACCGATGCCATCCAATAAATGACACACAAAAAAGTAAAATACGACACCGTTCCGATCAGCGTATGCAGTCTGTCATGCGTCAGCCAGCCGTTCAGGAAACCATTTTTCTCCAAAATCACAGGCAGGTAAATAGATACCGTGATGCGGATACCATTCACAAAAATGGTAGAAACATAGGCAAAAACCATGCTGAATCCAAACCATAAATATTTTTTGCACAGATCCAAAACCGGAAAAGAAAATACCAGCATCAGAAAAGTCAAAAGCAGAAATCGGCTTCCCGCACACGGTGCAGCAATCAGAAATTGATGGAAATGATTGACGTATCCCTGATGCGGAAGATATTCAAAAGAAATACCGCTAAGGACACTAACCCACCGGGTGGTGGGTGTCAGTATCCATGTAAGGGCATCACTGTCGCTTGTCCTGCAAAAATAATTCATCACAAGCACAATTACGGCGATGGCTATGCATAACGGTAAATTCATGCATAAAATTTTTCTAATTTGTAGGCTTTGTATTTTAGCCCGCAGGAACGATGCAGCGATAAAATTCGTTTCTTTCTCTTTCATATTTTTTATCATTCTCTTCTCATTTTTTCCATGCTTAAAATCATTTACCAAAGTATTCAGCCAACTTTATGGCGAAAATGCTTTTTCACAACAACCGATATCACCATAACCACCGCGAGCATTCCCAAAAGCAATGCCATATTCGGCTCCGAGCCAACCCTATAACCTACCGCCAGATTGGACACCTCAAGCGGCAATGGCAGCGGCTGGTCTACGTCTGTGCCCTCGCCGTCTGGATTCCGTACAACATCCAGCACTGCTATAAAAGAGGTATACGGAGTTATCATATGGTAATTCAATCCGATCTGTGTCACCTCTTGCTGCACTTCCGGGTTATCCCCACTCGCACCGTAATCGGTTAGCCGCTCCACGCGTTTACGCGCCCACAGATAACCTACCGCATCATTCTGACCGGATATTGCATCGGCTACATGAATACTCTCCGAATACGCCCCGCCACCGGTCATTCCTTTTACTTTAATCGTTCCTGCCGCCTCTCCTTTCCATTTCCCCAAAAGGACGATCGGCTTCTGCGCATAAAGCGTAGGCAGGGTGGCAGGCTCCACGTCATAAGCGTCAAACCCTTCAAACGAAACCTCGATATCCGTCAAAACAGGCGACTGTATGTAAGTGCGGAAACGTTCTGCCGCCTCCGGCGCTTCGTCCTCATCGGTGACGACAAAAGATTCCCCCTGACCGATCGTGGCGATTCCGTTAATCAGATGACGGTTGACGGCAGTTCCAATTCCAAAGGAAAAGAAATCCGCCTTGTTCAGATTATCATTTATCAGATCAAAAACCTCCGATTCTCCATATACATATCCGTCACTTATAATCACAATACTACGTGCCGTATTTTTCTCTTCGGGAATGCGCAGCGCATCTTCCAGCGCAGACGCAAGTTCGGTTCCGCCTGCCCCGTCCTGCCCGTTAATCATACGGATCGCTTTGTTAATGTTTTCTTTTGTCGCCGGCAGGGAACGGGGCGCTAACTTAAGCGAATTCCCGGAAAACAAGATCAAATTGAAAGTATCCGTTTCCCGCAAACCGGAAACCAGATTGTTGATCAGTTTCTTTGCCGTATCCAGTGGAAACCCGTACATCGAACCGGACACATCCAGCACAAAAATGTATTCTCTGGGCGGAATCTCCTCCGTCTCGTAACGCTCCGGCGGCTGTATCATCAGCATAAAAGTATTTTCCTTTTCATTCTGGCTCGTAATCAGCCCCGTGCTGATCTGCTCGCCATTCAGCTTATAATCCAGAATAAAGTCACGGTTCCCGGCATAGTCCGCCGGATCTGCCAAGCTCACGTGCGCCGTCGTGTTTTCATCCCACCCGATATGGATCTCGTGCGAACTGCTCGTTAGGGACGTGATCGGCACACCGGAAGAAACCGTTACGTCGATATGGTATTCGTCAGATGGTGTTGTACCTTCCGGAAGGTAAGGCGTCGCCGCCCACTCTTCCCGGTTTCCGGTATCGTCCATCACCGGTCCGACATAGCGCGGACCAACGACTGTCGGATAAACATATTCATACACTCCCTCGCAGGGCGTAATCAGTTCCGTGTAATGCAGTTCAATCTCCACTTTATCTCCGGGCATGATATTCGCGACATCCATCGTGAACACGTTTGCCCTCTGCTCAGATAACATGGAGGCGCTTTTTCCTTCACTTTTGGCAGTTTCAAATTCTTCTTTGGCTTCCTCTTTTTCCTTGATGGTTGCCGTCACGGTCTGATTTCCGATCCGCATCTGCATACCGTGTATCGTAACTTTGGTCGATGCCGGAAAAACATAGCTTGCATTGATCGGTTTCGTCCCCTCATTGGCATACGTCTGCACCACATAAGTATCCGCAATAATGCCTTGTATCGTCGTTGTCACGTCGGTGCTTTTCAAGGGAAAACTGTCAACCCCAATCTCCTCGCTCTCGACGTAAAAATAAGGCGACCTTGTCTTGTCCTCATTCTCCGTCTTTTCCTCTGCATGTGCTGTGGGAACGTAACTTGTAAGCAGAAGAAGCATGGATAAGAAACATAGTATTTTTCTGTGCTTTTTCATATGGAACATCCTTTCGTTATAATTTGTGCTGAAGTATTGTGCGACTTGGAACTTCTTCGCGGAACACATTGGCATCCTCACAGTCGTCACTGCATATCCAGAAGTTCTTCTTAGACCATGCTACCGCATCAAAGCATCATTTCTGCATCAAAATTGCATCAAAAAGGCATATTCTTTGCATCAAAAAAGCATCACTTTTGCATCAAAGTTGCATCTTATACAAGCTATAATTTTCTCCTTCCAAATGCATTCTTCCAGCCATCTCAAATCCAAGTTTCTTGCACAATGCCGCCGATTTCCCGTTTCCTTCCATCACCAAAGCCTGCACTTGTGCAAAACCAAGTTCGTCCCGCGCATAATCCAAAATAGCGCTGCATACCTCATATGCATACCCCTGCCTCTGCCAGGGCGTTCCGATCACAAATCCTAACTCCGGCACCTCAAATCCCTCACGCCAACTGATACCAGCGCGGCCAATGATCGTTCCGTCTTTCGTCAGCACGGTCCACATGCCGTATCCGTAAAATTCATACACTTTTTTGCGGTACTCCTCTATATAGGCAATCTCCTCATCCCGGTCGGTGTACAGATTTTCCATATACTCTGTAATCTCCGGCTCTGCATATATTTGATAAAAGCTGCTCACGTCTTCCACGATTGTCTCCCGTATCTTGCAGCGCTTCGTCTCAAGAATATCCCACGGCAGGCACGCAAGCCGGCGATAAGCCATATCGACTGTGTCAAAGTCCACTTCTTCGATCTGTTCAATCACGTAGAGCGCGCCTGCAAAAGCTGCGTCCTTGTTTTGCTCATGCCGATATGGAAGAACATACTTCCCCTGTTGCCGAAGCGTATGGAAGATGGATTCCGAGTCTGTGATATACAAAGCGTTTTTTATATTCTGATTGCTGTCCGTTCTGTTTCTTTTCTTTGCCGTATTCCTTTGTCTTATTTTATTTATTCCATCCCCGCCATTTCTTCCGTCTGTCTCCTCTAGTGCATTGATTCCATCGATTTCATCCGTCATAATACAAATTTCCACTCCATGTTCCCGCAGATCATCAAGCAGAATGCTTTCCGCACATAACATTTTTTTCTGCAGAATATTTTCTTTGATCAGTAAAACCACTTTTTTATGCATTATCATTCCTCACAATTCTCTGTCGCAATCTGCTGCACGGTTACGCGAAAACCCTCCTCCAAAAACCCCGCCGATTTTCCCCTCTTGATTATACGGCTTCTTCTATATATAATGATATCATGTTCTTACAAAATCAAACGGCTGTATCGCAGACATTTGATTTTATTTTAAAAAAACGAGCTAATACTCGTTTGCGTGGGAATTTCCTATAGCATAAAAAATTTACAACCGAGAACAATCAATTCAAAGAATGGAGGAGAATATGACACAAAATCCTATTGTTACATTTACGATGGAGAACGGTGACGTAATCAAGGCAGAACTCTATCCGGAGATCGCACCTGTTTCCGTCAATAATTTTATCAGTCTGATTCGCCAGAATTTCTACGACGGGCTTATTTTTCACAGGGTCATCAAGGGATTCATGATTCAGGGCGGCGACCCGGAAGGAACCGGCATGGGCGGGCCGGGCTACTCGATTCGTGGCGAATTTTCGCAGAATGGTTTTGAGAATCCTCTGAAGCATACCGAAGGCGTACTTTCGATGGCAAGAAGTATGCACCCCGATTCTGCGGGCAGCCAGTTTTTTATCATGCACAAGACAAGCCCGCATCTGGACGGCGCTTACGCGGCGTTCGGAAAGGTGATTGAGGGTATGGATGTGGTAAACCGTATCGCCGAAACAGCTACCGATTATGAGGATAAACCACTGGAAAATCAAGTAATGCAGACCGTTACTATTGAAACTTTCGGCGTGGAATACCCTGAACTTGAGAAGCTCTAAAGAGCTTCTCAGAAAAGTATTATTCGGTATTATTCAGTACAG
>JAMPGN010000185.1 GCA_023663915.1 Eubacterium sp.
AGCAGCTCAAAAGTCAGTGTTTATCAGTGCTTATGATTTAATCAGCAGACACTAAATAAGGACGATTGCAAACAGATTTTTCCTATGATATACTAGTGAACGATGTAAAAGCTTATATTTTGACGCGGAGGAAAGTTTATGTTAAATAATAAAACGATTCTGGTAACGGGCGGGACAGGCTCTTTCGGGAAATGTTTTGCCAGATATGTCCTGACACATTATGAGCCGAAGAAAATCATTGTCTATTCCAGAGACGAATTTAAACAGTGGCTGATGGCGGACGAGTTTAAAGAGTACGAAGATAAACTTCGCTTCTTTATCGGTGACGTGAGGGACGTGGATCGCCTTAAGAGGGCGTGCGTAGGTGTGGACTATATCATTCATGCGGCAGCGTTGAAACAGGTGCCGGCATGTGAGTATAACCCGAATGAGGCGATCAAGACGAATATCCACGGGGCTATGAATGTGATTGATGCGGCACTCGACTGCGGTGTGAGCAGAGTGGTGGCGCTGTCCACCGATAAGGCGGTCAATCCGGTCAATCTCTACGGAGGAACGAAACTTGTATCGGACAAACTTTTCGTGGCGGCAAATGCCTATGCGGGGGCAAAAGATATCAACTTCTCCATCGTGCGTTATGGCAATGTGGCGGGCAGCCGGGGTTCGGTAATCCCCGTATTCCGTAAAGTGATCGAGGAGGGCGGGACAGAACTGCCGGTGACGGATGTTCGGATGACAAGATTCTGGATCAGCCTGACGCAGGGCGTGGAACTGGTGATCAAGGCACTTGCAGAGGCTACAGGTGGGGAGACTTTTATCAGCAAGATTCCTTCTTTCAAAGTTACCGATCTGGCGGAGGCAATGCTGCCGGGGTGTACGATTCGGGAGACGGGTATCCGACCGGGCGAGAAACTGCATGAGATCATGGTGACGACGGAGGATTCGCACACCACCTATGAGTATGACAAACATTTTATCGTATATCCGCAAATGACATGGAACAACAGGCAGCAGCCCGACTTAAGCGGCAGGAAAGTGGAAGAAGGATTTTCGTACAGTTCGGGCACAAACACGCAGTGGTTGTCGGTGGAAGATATCAGAGAACTTCTCAAAGATATCGAGCCGATAAGGTAATGGAGCGTGTGTCAGTATCGTATGGAAGGGAAACAAAAGGACATGTATGTTAGGTGCATGTCCTTTATGGATTGTATGATTTCAAGGCATATTGTGTATTTAGAAACAGACACGGGAGAAAAAGGAAAATGAATCAGTCAGCAATAAAGAAACCTGCCATCGAGGGCGGCGTTCCGGCGAGGGAGACGAAAATATATTACGGACATCAATATATCGATGATGCGGATGTCCAGGCGGTTGTGGAGGTCTTGAAATACGGCGACTTGACATGTGGACCGAAAATCAAGGAACTGGAAGACAAGCTGTGTGCGTTGACCGGAGCAAAGTATGCAGTCGTGTGCAGTAACGGCACGGCGGCGCTCCATATTTCCGCGTTGGCGGCGGGAGTGGGAGAAGGTGATGAGGTGATTACGACACCGATTACGTTTGCGGCATCTGCCAACTGTGCATTATACTGTGGCGCGAGACCAGTGTTTGTGGATATCGATCCGGAGACGTACAATATCGACCCGAAGAAAGTGGAAGAGGCAATCACAGACAAAACTAGGGCGGTAGTGGCAGTGGATTACACAGGGCAGTCCGTGGATTTAGAACCCATTCAGAAGATTTGCAAAGAACATGGTCTTACCTTGATCGAGGATGGCGCGCATGTCATCGGGACAAAATATAAGGGAATACCTAACGGATCGATTTCCGATATGACCACATTCAGTTTCCATCCGGTGAAGACAGTTACCGGAGGAGAAGGCGGTGCGGTGCTGACCAATGACGAGACGCTATATCGCAAACTGTTGCTCTACCGTTCCCACGGCATTACGAGGGATGAGGATTTGATGGAGCATGCGCCGGATGGCTCCTGGTATTATGAGCAGATCGATCTCGGATATAATTACCGCATGACGGATATCCAGGCGGCGCTCATCCTCAGCCAGCTCGACAAACTTGAGATGTTCTCTAAGAGAAGAAAAGAGATCGTACAGCGGTATAACGAGGCGTTTTCCAGACTGCCGTCCCTGTTTGTGCAGAGGGAAATTCCGGAGTCTGATACGACAAGGCATTTATATATTCTCCGCATCGTGCCGGAGAAACTTACGATCAATAGGAGACAGTTTTTTGACGCATTGGCGGCGGAAAATGTGTGCTGTAACGTACATTATATACCGACTTATTATTTTCCTTATTATAAAAAATTGGGTTATCAGAGAGGATTGTGCCCGAATGCGGAGAAATTGTATGAGGAGATTATTTCTTTGCCGCTCTACTATGCCATGACCGATGAGGATGTGGAGAGCGTTATCGAGGCAGTGACCAAAATTGCAGTCTATTACGCGGCAAAGTAATGTCGCGCGGCAGACCGGAACGGGGAGTAAGTATGCAGGTCAAGGAGATACCGATGAAAACGAAAATAGGATATGTCGTGGCGGTGTGCATGATTATGTTGCTCTTGTGGCTTGGCAATGAGGGCAGCAGTCCTCTGGTATATACGGGAACGAGACTGCAGCATTCCGTCGGGCTGATCGATTCGGAAAACAATCTTGTGATCCGGGATTCCGTGGCAGTAAATGGTATTGTCGCCAGCACTCCCGGATATATCATGAATAAAGGCACTTATACCACGCAATTAAACTATACTGTGGCGGAAGAAGGCTCGGTGCTGGAATTGTGGGAACAGGGAAGAAAGGTAGCGGCATGGAGCATGGACCCTTCCCGTAATCAGCTTGTCGTCGATTTCACGCTGTCCAAAGACGCGAAGCAACTGCAATTACAGGTCAATTACAGCGGCAAAGGGGATCTGACGATCAAAAGTTTAAGTTTATCGCCGGCTGTGATGTTTTATTCAGATTCTTATTTTATGATGGCGGTGTTTCTGCTGTGCAGTGTTCTCGTATGGAAAATCTATATTGAAGGCAATGTGCGTCTGACGCAGGAACAGCTTGTGGATTATAGCATTATTCTGGGTGTTGCGCTTCTTGCCATGACTCCGATGATGCAGACGTACCTCTATAACGGGGATGATTTGTGTTACCACCTCGCACGTTTGGAAGGGCTGAAAGATGGTATTCTGGACGGACAGATCCCGGTCAACATTCAACCGGACGGAATGCGGGAAAACGGTTATCTGAACGCACTGTACCCTTATTTGTTCCTGTATATCGGTGCGTTCTTAAGAATCTGCCGCGTATCGATCGGATTGTCCTATAAAACGCTGGTATTTTTGGCAAACCTTGCTTCGGCCTCCTGCGCGTATATCGCCGTGAAATCCATGAGCAGGTCGCGGAGAAGTGTCATTCTTGCCGTGGTGCTGTATACGCTTATGCCATATCGTTTCACCAACATTTTCTCCAGAGGAGATTTAGGGGAAACGCTGGCGCTGATCTTTTGGCCGCTTGTGATTGCGGGGCTATATCATATTATTATGGGAGACCGGAAGAAATGGTATTATCTGGTGATCGGGTTTGGCGGCGCTTTTCAGAGCCATATATTGAGCGCGGCATTTGTGTCGGTATTCTGCGTTATCACTGCATTGATCTGGTGCAGACGCATCATGCAGGAAAAAAGATATCTCGAAATCGGCAAGGCGGCGGGCGTGACACTGTTGTTAAATATGTGGTATCTTGTGCCTTTTCTGTATTATTATTTCGGGGAAAGACTCAACACGGATATACTCAGATGGAGCGGCTATTTTGAGCAGTCCATTAATCCCTCCAACCTGACACAGAGTTTTAGTCCGTACAATAAGCAGTACTTTTCATTGGGATTGGCGCTCTTGGGATGTGTGGGCATCGGCGTGATACGGTTTGTGTGTGAGAGAGATAGGGAAAAGACGGACAAGGATGGATATCTGTTGTACTTGCTTGTGTTAGGCTGTCTGCTCACTTACATGATTACGGGGTATTTTCCGAGCAAAGCGCTGCTGGAAAATGAGTTTTTTGAGAATATATATACGATGCTGCAATTCCCGTGGCGTTTCTTAGGACCTGCGTCAGCATGTTTCGTGTTCGTGGGGACAATCGGCTTGTCCGAATCGCAAATATTGAAACCACATCGGAATACGATTTTTGCATTGCTGATCGGCTTAAATCTTTTGGTCATTTTGTCGGTGCCGACCGATAACAGCCATATGCCTTATGAAAATGCAGAGGCGGTGGCGTCGAAAGGGCATGAGACCAAATTTGCTGCCAATATCGGTTTGTTCTATCCGCATGAATGGAGAATCGAAGGAGCATCCGATGACAAATTGACATCCAGTGTCGTCGTGTCTGACCCGAATGGTGTATCGGTCAGCCAATACCAGAAAAAGGGAACGAAAGCGGCTGTTGTGTACATTGCAGACGAAGCTGGTTATATAGAACTGCCGATACAAGGGTATCTCGGATACCGCGCCTATGACGAGACCGGCAGACGGCTGGAAATAGAAGAAGGGATCGGCGGCAGGATGCGGTTTTCCGTGTCGGGAGATGGAAAAGAACACACGATCAACGTGCGCTACGGACCCGTTCCGGCATTTATCGTGGCGGATCTGGTCTCGGCGCTGACGATCGTGTATATCGTATGGAAAAAATATAAAAAGAAAGGCGGCGGTCAAGAGGTCAGTTCACAGGCGATCTGATCTGCTCCGGTGCCGTTTAGGAAAGCTCTCATGGATTGGGAGCTTTCTGTACGTGCAGAAAGATTTTGCGACATACGTGTCATAAAAGAGAGGAGCGTAGATAGCACGGAGCGGTCGATCGGAGGAAGCGTTTCGAGCTGATCGGGTTGATCATTGGACAGAGCGCAGGCATCATACGATTTCGGGCGAATATCTCCGGCGTAGGGAATCAGCGCCGCCTTGGCATAGGTTTCTACGGCGGTACGCTGATTGTCCGCCATAACATAACTGACTGTTGGAACGCCCACCGCACATAGTTCGCACAGGGTAGTGCCGCCCGCGCAGACGGCAAGGTCGCAGGAGGCAAACAAGGATGCCACGTCGGATACGTTCGCGTGAATGTGTACCGTCGGATGATTGTGCGCGAACGTATCCAGAGCATCATAACGGGGATTGGCGTTGCTGGTCAGAATATGATAGTGAACGGTCTGCAAGACCTGCGTATTTGGCAAAGAGACAGTCTCAGCGGACGCTCCGGCAGGGTGCGTCGGGGAAACATAAGGCGTTTCATGGTAGATTGCCTTCAGCAGATGTTCCGCGACCGCATAGGGATCGGCGCCGCCGGCAGACAACAGTATATGTCCGACCGTGGGGCGGACGATGTAAGGCACATCGTGAAACTGATCGCGCAGGGGAGTGTAGCGCATGCCTAACAGCTTGCGGGAGGCATTTTCATAATAAATACAGTCTTCATCGGTATCATAATTAATCACAAGGTCTGCGGGGCAGTCAAAATTCCGAAGATCATCCAGATATGCCACGCGGAAATTATAGCGAAGCGATAATAAGTAGGAGGGAACGGCATAGTAGGAGTCCACGAAAATCCATGGCTTAGAGATACTGTTTGCGCCGACCAGGGTCTGTTCCTGTGCGGCAAGGGCAGAAAGCATCGGGAGCTCCGCCAGGAGATCCGTGTAGTCGCTGTCCAGACAATCTATTTCAAATTCTTGCGGGATAGAGAAACATTCCTGCAAAAGTGAGAGGCTTTGATTGTCAGATACGATGAACTTCACTTTTGCGCCTTTCTTTGCGCAGGCGCGCGCAATGGTAAGACAGCGCACCAGATGCCCCGTCGCGATTGTACTGTTTCCGTCTGTCCTGAAATAAATGTCCGTCATATGTTCCTCCTTTTGTCCGTTATGGTTTTCGCCAATAAAATTACGAAGTAATTTTATATAGTTAAATCGCGAAGCGATTTTACTATAAGTAAATTTGCTTCGCAAATTAACTTGCGAGATTCGCTTCGCGAACTCGAAAAAATTGTTAAATTACGAAGTAATTTTACTATTAGTATATAGGGATGGGCGAAAAAACGCAAATTCAATTTACGTCTTGCCCGAATTTTGGTACAATGGAAAACGGAGGGTATATGTCATGACGAATGGAACCAAGAAGAAAAAGCAAATACAGTTCCGGTATTATGAGATTCCGCAAGATGAGCCTTGTCTGGCGCTGCTTGGCGAAGCGTGGGAACGTCCTTACGGCGATGGGGTGGATTGCTCGCATTTCCATAATTATATGGAGATTGGTTTTTGCTATGACGGTGATGGAGAGATCGTGCTAAATGAGGAGAGCGTACCGTACAAAGCGGATATGTTTACCATTATCCCGAAGAATTACCCTCACAACACGAACAGTACGGACTTTGGGCTGAGTCGTTGGGAATATCTTTTTATCGATGCGGAAGTTTTTTTACGGGAGATGTATAAAGATAATCAGATGTTTGCGGATGCCTTGATTCAAATCATCAATAGTCGCGCGTGGACGGTGGACGCAGCGAAATATCCGGAAACGGCGGCGCTGATCCATAATATTATGGAAGAAATGAGGTATAAGAAGGATTTTTATGTGGAGAGCGTTCATGGGTTGATCCTGTCGTTGCTTATGAATATTGCGCGGATGAATCATAAAGGTTCCGGTAAAGTGAAAAAGCAGAGTATCGGGGTGTCGCAGATGACAGTTGCACTGCATCATATCGGGAAGCATTATGCGGAAGATCTGACGATCGGTGATCTTGCGGTAGTCAGCCACATGTCGGAGACGCATTTCAGACGGGTTTTTCAGAAGACCATGAATATGACGCCTTCCGACTATCTGAATCTGGTGCGGATACAGATGGCGTGCGAATATATGAGGAAACATACGGACAGTATGGAGTTAGTGGCGGAGCGGTGCGGATTCCAGTCAGTGTCCACTTTTAACAGGAATTTCAAGAAAATTCTCGGCATTACACCGTATCAGTGGAAGATTCATCCGGAGAATTATGAGGCAAAACTGCTCAATTACAAGATATCCGCCTACAGAGGATGGTAGCGTTTCTGTCAGAAACAGGGATTTTTGGCAGAAACAGGCGGTCAAAAGTTTTTTTCTAAAAAATAGTGATAAATCCTACAACGTAATCGTTTAAGCTATAAAATCATGGTCGAATTTGCCTCTTTTTTGATTTTTGATAACAACATAAGAAGAGCACTGCGAGTTATAATGCATACATAATTAGTCTAAAAAGGCGATAAGTTATACAAAATGACGAAATGCTTTTCGGGATTAATTATGCCGAAATAAAATCATGTGTACAATGTACACAAAAACGAATGGGAGGAAATAAAAATGAAAAGAAAGATTTTGGCAGCTTTAATGGCGTCCACAATGATTCTTTCGCTTGTAGGATGCGGCGGCGGTAATGATGCGGCATCTACAGACAGTGCAGCACCTGCAGCAGAGGAAGCAGCACCGGCGGACGATGCAGCACCCGCAGAGGAAGAGGCGCCGGCAGATGACGCGGCAGCGCCTGCAGCAGAAGGTGGACAGACACTTACCGTATGGTGCTGGGACCCGGCATTCAACTTGAACGCAATGTATGAAGCAGAGAAGGTATACCAGAAAGACCATCCTGATTTTGCATTGAACGTAGTTGAGACTCCTTGGGATGACATTCAGACGAAGGTTACTACAGCGGCTACTTCCGGTGATTTAAGCACATTGCCTGACATTTTCTTAATGCAGGATAATGCATTCCAGAAGAATGTTATCAGTTTCCCGGATGTATGTGTTGATCTGACAAACAGTGGAATCGATTATTCTCAGTTTGCAGCAGGTAAGACAGCTTACTCCGTAATCGATGGCAAGAACTATGGTGTTCCTTTTGATAATGGCGCAGTTGTTGCATGTTATCGTACAGACTATCTTGAGCAGGCAGGTCTGACGATTGATGACTTTACAGACATCACATTTGACCAGTATCTTGAGAATGGCAAGAAGGTTCTCGAAGCAACAGGCAAGCCCCTCATCTCTATGCAGGCAGGCGAGTGCGACCTTATCATGATGATGATGCAGTCTGCAGGCGCTTCTTTGTTCAACGAAGACGGAACGGCTAACATTGTTGGCAATGACACATTAAAGACTGTTATGGAAACATACAAGACGCTGAAAGATGAAGGCGTATTGGTTGAGGTTAATAGCTGGGATGAGTATGTAGGCTCAATCGTAAGTGGTGACGTAGCAGGCACAATCAACGGATGCTGGATCATGGCTTCTATCCAGACAGCAGAAGATCAGTCCGGTAACTGGGCGATCACTA
>JAMPGN010000186.1 GCA_023663915.1 Eubacterium sp.
AAAATCTCAATCTCCTTCACAAGACAACTGCGTGAACTTTTTGTGCAATCTGCCAATCAGAGTTTATCGAAAGAGCGTTTGACACTTGAATTGCTATAGGAAATTGCGACAGTATAAATCATTTAGAGGGAGAATGCGAAGCATTCTCTTAATCGTCGCTGCCGAGCGACGATTTTTTCTACGCCACATACAAATACATGAATATAAAATGGCAGATGCTTCCGCCCATCACGAACAGGTGGAAGATTTCATGGGAGCCGAAATTCTTGTGTTTGGAGTTGAAAATCGGCAGTTTGAGGGCGTAGATAATGCCGCCGACAGTGTAAATGATACCGCCTGCGAGAAGCCACAGAAACGCACCCTGGGACAGATTGTCGCGCAGCGTTCCGAAAACGGCGAGGCATGCCCAGCCCATGGCGATATAGATCGTGGATGAAAACCATTTCGGACAGGTGATCCAGCATGCTTTGGTGATCATGCCGACGATGGCGATGCCCCAGACGACGGCGAGAAGCGTGTAGCCGAGTCTGTCGCCCAGGACGACGAGGCACACAGGAGTGTACGAGCCGGCGATCAGAACGAATATCATCATGTGGTCTAATTTGCGGAATACTTTTAAAAGTTTTTCTTTGACGGTGACGCTGTGGTATATGGCGCTGGCGCCGTATAGAGCTACCATGCTGCCGATGAAAATCGCCATTGCAACGAAGGCTGTCGTGTCTGAATCGATGGCGGTCTTGACCATCAGCGGAGTTGCGGCGATGATTGCCATCATCATGCCGATAAAATGAGTGATCGCGCTGCCAGGTTCACGAATGGTAATTTGCATAGATAAATCCTTCTTTCTGTATAATTCTTATGATATGTCACAAGAGGTAGATGTTGAATGCGTCAGAAAAGAAATTATGCGTTTGCCTTTTCATAACACAACATTTAAAACTTTGACATATAGTTTTAAAAACTACATGAAGTATATTGCAATACTATCACTTAAAGTATGCAAAGTCAATAAAACTATACATAAAATTTTTGCAATTCTTTTGCAAACAGTACGCTATAGGAAATCCTATCTATGCAAATTTCGAGTTCGCGACGAATTTTCTTAAGATGCAAGGCATCTCTTAGGAATTACTCATAATCTCGCAAACGAGCGTTAGCTCCTTTTTACGAGACGACTACTTTAGTCTTCTTCAATCACATGAATTTCCAGAAAATCGAAATCAATCGTTTCGATAAAATTATCCTGAGTGAATCTTGCCTTGTCGTGGCGTTTGAAGTCCTGAATTGTAGAATCGAGCCAGATTGGTTTGCCGAGATCAAATTGGTAACATACTTCGTCCAGGGCGCGGAACACCTTGTGGGTGCGCGTGTCATCGGATGAGTCTGCAATGACGGTATCTTTTAGCATATGATTATCCCTAAATTCTTTAGCCCACAAACGAAACATGACGAAACTCCCCTTTTGATCTGTCTGATACATAGTATACAAATCCCATCGTCAAAAGTAAACACTTTTTCCTTTCATAAAATGCAGTAGCAGCATGACCGCGCCAAGAACTGTTAAAACCGCACCGGTTACGAGACCAACGGTACGGTTATTGACCTTGTTGGCGAACTGGGCTGAAACAATGGAAGCAATCGTTGCTGTTATGATACAGATAAGCAGTACGTCCCAGCGTTCCAAAGCGATTGAGGGATCGATCATCATATGGCTGATCGATGCAATCAGCGCCGTAAACGTCATAATGAATGTACTGGTTCCAACAGCAGGTTTTCTATCCATTCCCAAAAATGCGGTAAATACCACCAGCATCATCATACCGCCTCCGGAGCCGACAAAGCCTGTGCCAAAGCCGATTGTCAGTCCGAAGAACAATGAAATGGCGACGCCTTTCCAGTCAAGTCCCGTGCCCCTGGCAACCGTTTCTTTGCGTTGCGTGTCGGGTTTTATCAAAAAACGGATGCCAATAAAAAAAGTCAGGAATAAGGAAAAGTTTCCAAGCACGACATTTCCAGCCGACCATGCCGCAAAACTGCCCGCAATGCACATGCCGATAATGCAGGTAAGCATAATCCAGCCTCGTTTCAGGTCAATGTTTTTATGGCGGATATAGATGCTGGTCGTAACGGCAGAGCCAAGGATATCTGAGGCAAGAGCAATCGCCGTAGCGTGATATGCACCCGTTTCTCCGGAAAAGGACGGACAAAGTACGATCAGGATTGGCACCATAACGGTGGCGGCAGAAAGCCCCGCAAGACCTGTGCCGATTCCGGCGCCCAAAGATGCGATGATATACCAAATATACTCCATAAAAGTTCCTCCCTGAAATATTGACGCGGATACTGCAATTCGATACACTGTATTATAATCAACAAGTATCTAACTTGCAACCGACAGATGACAGGAAAGAATAGAAAACATGAAAGAACAGGAAAGCAGTCGAGCGCGAAATAAATCGATAAAAAATGTCATATCTTTGATACTATCTATCATAAATATTAATTTGGCGGTATCTTTCGAGCCGTGGACGAAATCGGCGGGCAGATTTGTCATGATACTTTTCGTGGGCGCAGGAGTGGTAGTGTGTTACCTGCTGACCAGCCGGTTTCTGGGGCAGCAGGAGCGGAGACTTAAGATGCACGCGCTTGTATGGGGAACGGCTATGGCGGCGGCTTATGTGCTGGGATGCCGTATGCGGCGTGACGGGACTGCGCTCGCCGGAATCGGAGCGCTGCCGGGGCTTATTGTGCAGATCGGATGTCTGACGGTTCTGGCGGCATCCTGCATTGCCCCTTTTCTGAAAGGATTCCCGGTACTGCGCAGGTGGATGCAGGACGGTTTTGCCAAAGAGAAAAAATACCAGGCGTGGCAGGTGTGGCTGTTTAGCGGCGGGGTGATTTTTTTATGCTGGATACCGGTTTTTCTTGCCTATTATCCGTCGGTGTTTGCCTACGATGCAGAGGGACAGCTCTACCAAGTGATCGCACATGATTACAGCACCCATCATCCGCTTCTTCATACACTATTCTTAGGGGCTTTTTTTAGGATGGGCGAGATACTTCCCGGTTCGTATCCGGCGGGAATGGCAGTACATTCCGTGGTGCAGATGGCAATGATGTCGGCGGCGTTCGGGTATACGATTTCTTATCTTTATCGAAAAGGTGTTCCGGCGTGTCTGAGAAACGCGCTGTTGATCTTTTATGCGCTGTTTCCGACGAACTCGGTTCTCGCGATCAGCACGACGAAGGATGTGTTGTTTTCAGCGTTAGTGCTTTTATATACGATTACATTGTATGAAATGGTTACACAGTGGAAACACAGGGACGCAGGCGGCAGAGAGGGTAAAAATGCAGACAGTAATGCAGCAAGTGGTACAGGTGGAAATACGTTTGGTGTCAAGGAGAACACCGGGAATCATAAGGTGAGCTGGTTTCTGTATGTGCTGTGGTCTGTGTTGCTTCTTTTCTTTCGGAACAATGCAGTGTATGCGTTTATCCTTACTCTGCCTGTTGTGGGATTCGGATTGTACCATATGAGAAATGACACGTGCGTCATATGGAAAAAATATCTGCTTTTTACGCTGCTATCATTTGTTTTATTTGTGGCAGGCAATACGGCGCTTAAGACCGCTACAGGCGCGCATAACGGCAGTCCGAGGGAAATGCTCAGCGTTCCGTTGCAGCAGATGGCGCGCACCAGAGTGAAGGCGGAGAAGACACTGACATCTGAAATGAGGCAGGAACTAGAGAAATATCTTCCGGCGGAGTGGGTTTTTGCGGCGTATAACCCGCATCTTGCAGACCCGGTCAAAAACCGTGCGGTGATTCACGACGATCCGGCAGGCTTGATTAAAACATGGATAAAACTGGGGATAAAATATCCTCAGATCTATATAGATGCTTTTTTGGATAACTCCGTGGGCTACTGGTTTCTTGAAGACCGAACACACGCGCAGATCTATGGGGTGGGGACAGAGAGCGGTTTTGGGTATCTTTCCACCGACAACAGGACGATGCCGGCAGGTTTTGAGATCACGGAGCATAGTTATCTGCCGGGAGTGCGGGCGTTTATGGAGCGGATCGTCTCGGACAATAGTTATCAGAAGATACCTGTGCTCCGATGGATCTTTGCCCCTGCGTTCTATTGGTGGATGCTGTGCATGTACCTTGCGGTGGTGATTTACCGAAGAAAATACGGATTGCTGCTTCCGGTTGTGTTTCTGGTCATTTATTATATGACTTTATTGCTCTCGCCGACGGTGCTGATACGCTACATGTATCCCTTTGTCGTGACGGTGCCTGCTATATGTTGCTGTCTGAGTGCAGAACCGGATGAATCCAATGGAAAAATATACAATAAAAATTAAAATTTTATGAAATTTTTGTATAATATACACATTTTGGCGAGAAATATGATACAATATACACGTTGGCAATGAGCAGTGCGCAGACAGAGGATAAACGGAGAGGGGAGCTTGCTCGCCGAAACGGTTATCCGAATGGATGCATAGGGCGAAGCCCGTGAATGAGGAAAACCGCAGGTTTTCCGAATGCGCACTGCGGAGATGATATGATACGGAGCGCATTCCGATTTGTTGAAAATTTTATAGTGGGATTTAGGGGAGAATCATGGAAATTAGAATCGACAGGGACGGCGACATCGATAGCTGGAAAGAGGTGACGCTGATCTATAATTCTGCATTGAAACAGATTTCCACGAAGCTGGAAATCTTAAACGATGAATTTCAGCATGTACACAGATACAATCCGATCGAACACATTAAATCGCGTATCAAGACACCGGAGAGTATCGTCAAGAAATTAAAGAAACACGGTTATGAATCTACGATCAATAACATGATCCGGTATGTCAATGATATAGCGGGTATTCGGGTGATATGCTCTTTTTCGTCCGACATCTATCAGATTGCGGAGATGATCAGCAACCAGAGCGACATTAAGGTGATCTCCGTGAAAGACTATATCGTCAATCCGAAGGCGAGCGGGTATAAGAGTTATCATATGCTGGTGACAGTTCCGGTATATTTGTCTGACCGTATCGCGGATACGAAGGTGGAGATACAGATCCGGACAGTTGCCATGGATTTCTGGGCGAGTTTAGAGCACAAGATACACTACAAGTTCGAGGGCAATGCGCCGGAACATATCAAGGACGAACTGGTAGAGTGTGCGCAGATGGTATCGGATCTGGATGCGAGAATGCTGGCGCTCAATGAGGAGATTCAGCATATTGAGCAGCAGGAGTTAGAAGAGTATTAATGATTAGAGGATGATTCATGAGGTGAAGTAAAGGGTATCGCGGGAGATGGCGGTACTCTTTTTTGACTCCGGAATTTCTGAATAAAATGAGGAGTGCCCAAGCGCCTTCCGGCACTTGGGCTATTATGAAAAAATTTATCTATGTGTGTAATGTTAAACATTACATATTTGCTTGTTTGCTATAGTTAAACTATACTACTAAAATGTGAACAAACTATGAACACGATGTAAAGTTATCGTGAATATTTACAATGAAGACGAAAGATAAGGGAAAAAGTTGTGCAAATTACATAAAAACTGCCGAAACAATGATATAGGGTCATGTCGGTGGCAGCAGGATACTTTCATTGTTATCAAATTTGCAGGATAAATTATAATGTGGACGCTTTATGGTTGTCATGTCGTTAGAAAAATGTTAAAATGCCAGTAAGTTGTTTCTGTTTTTTATGCGATTAGGAATTTTTTATACTTATTTTGAGTATATGAGAAAAGAATAGACGGAGGAGAAAGATGGATACTTTTATCGATAAACTTGCACAAAAAAGAAATGCACAGGAGATGATCTATGCCAATATGACGGCTGAGGCGCTTAAGATGGAGCAGCTTCAAGAACAGATGAGGGCGTATGACGGACTTATGCAGGAGATTCGCCAGGTCAATTTAAAGACAGTCGAGAACGTGACGGAAGTCCAGGGCGTGCTGAAAGAATGTATTGCGAAACTGGAGGCTATGCAGGAAAGCGACAGGCAGGATGACGGGAGAGAACAGGAACTTGCGCAGATTAAAGAACTTCTGGAAGAGAAATTCAAGCAGTCGGATGAGTTTCTTCACCGGGAGAACGTGAAAGTATACCGCAATGTGCAGGCGGCAGTGACGGATGAACTGAATAAGCAGACGGAAGTGCTGCAGAGTGAAAAAGTTCCGGACAACAACGGGATAGCTAAGGCGGCTTTGGTAATTTCGATTATCACTATGCTTGGCGTCATAGCGAATATTGCAATGCAGTTGTTTTCAATTACGATCAGTTTCTAAGCGGATGGGAGAGTGTTTATGGCGAAACAGATATGGAAGCCGGGCAATATGCTCTATCCCCTGCCGGCAGTGTTAGTCAGCGTGGCTGACCGCGTGGGCAATAAGAACCTGTTTACTGTGGCATGGACAGGCACGATCTGTTCCGATCCGCCGATGGTATCTGTTTCTGTCCGTCCCGAACGCTATTCCTATCATATGATCGAGGAAACGGGAGAGTTTGTGATCAATCTGACCACGGAGGCCCTTGCGTATGCCACGGATTATTGCGGGGTCAGAAGCGGAAAAGATGTGGATAAATGGCAGGAAATGAACTTAACGCCAATTTCCGGGGAGCATGTCGTCGCACCTATGGTGGCGGAAAGCCCGGTGAACATGGAATGCAGGGTGACACAGAAATTGGAGCTGGGAACGCACCACATGTTTCTGGCAAAGGTACTGGCGGTTCACGCGGATGAACGATATATGGACCAGAGCGGAAGATTTCATCTAAATGATGCGAAGCCCCTTGTCTATTCCCACGGGAAATACCTTTCGGTAGGGGAGGAGATTGGGAGTTTCGGATATAGTGTGAAAAAGAAGAAAAAGAACCGGTGACGCGGTTCTTTTATCATTTGTGGGATTCGCTTCGCGAAGCAATCAGGCTGCCGCGCACGACGGCATCTGCGCCGTAGCGTTTGCGGATGGAATCGAGGGCGGTATCCAACTGTTCCTTTTTCTTGGAAGAAAGGGCAGGGTGCGCCTGGGACGGCGAAACCTGCGCGGTCTGCGGAAGATCGAACAGTGATAACTGTACCGGTTCCCCGCTGGAAACAAGTTTGGAGGAACGTATACCGAGAAGGCGTACCGGTGTTCCGTCCCAGATCTCATCGAAAAGGGCGCAGGCTGTCTGATAAATCAGATCAGTCTGGTTGGTAGGGGTAAAAAGCGTCGTCTGGTGGGACACTTTTTTGAAAGTATTGTACTTGATCTCGGTGCTGATCATGGCGGCAGACTGGCTCATGTCGCGCAGCCTGCGGGATACGGATTCGGCGAGGGAGAGAAGGACGCGGTGTGCCGTCTCCTTATCCTCGGCATCCTGGCTTAAGGTGATCGAATTGCCGACACCCTTGGCATCGGCATGAACGGTGGTGACTTCGGAATCATCGATACCGTTGGCGTACTCCCACAAAAGCGCGCCGTGGCTTTTCAGATGCGCTTCGATGATGGAGCGGTCTGCGCGAGCCAGATCGCCAATGGTAAGTATTTCCAGTTTGTGCAGGGTCTCCACGCTGGAATGCCCGCACATATAAAGAGAGGACACCGGAAGTTTCCACATTTTGTCCTGAATCTCATAGGAATATAAGGTGTGTACCAGATCGGGTTTGCGGAAGTCGGAAGCCATCTTCGCTAAAACTTTCCGGTCGGATATTCCCACATTTACGGTAAATCCTAACTGTTCCTTGACCCGGTCTTTGATCAGATGGGCGGCAGCTTCCGGCGAAGGATAACGATTGCGGATCGGGGCATAATCCATATAGCACTCGTCCACGCTCACCTGCTCGATATCGGGGCAAAAATCTGACAAAAGTGTCATTAATTCATGACTTCGGTTGTGGTACAGTTCATGGTCCGGTGGCTCAAGCGTCAGATTCGGACATTTGCGCAGGGCGTTGACAATGGGTTCTCCGGTCACAATGCCGTATGCCTTGGCGGGGATGGATTTTGCCAGCACTACGCCGTGCCGTTTCGCCATGTCACCGCCGATGACGGAAGGGATTGTGCGAAGATCAATGTCGGAGCCGTTATGCAGTTTTTCGAGGGCGCTCCAGCTTAGGAAAGCGGAGTTGACGTCTATGTGAAAGATTATTTTATTCATAGCTAAAGTATACATCACTTTACTTTTCATGGAAATACTGCTAGAATATAAAATGTTACGAATTTGTT
>JAMPGN010000187.1 GCA_023663915.1 Eubacterium sp.
CGTTAAAGAATCTTCTGCTTCCTGAATGCGGTATTTACACAATTCTATCTTCCTATTATCCATGAACCACAATGCCCTCTCTTTGTACATTATCGTAAAACGGCAATATCCCAAGCCAATAGTTAAATTGATTCTCATTTTTGAGAACAACACTTATATCCACAAAATATTTCATTTGAAATTCAAAAGCCAGATCAAATATCTCTGTTTCAATCTTTTCAATCTCTTTGTCTGAAAGCGTTGTCAAAATCATAATATCAATATCTGAATTTTCCGTATAATCGCCCCTTGCAAAAGAACCATACAGTATAATTTTAGTCAGACGGCTTCCAAGGATCTCTTTTGTAAGCTTTACAAATTCAAGTATTATATCCTGTATATTTTCCGCCCTCTTACATCTCATTATTTGATTACCTAGTATTTCCACTCCATTTTCTCTCCTTTAAAGCATCTATTATACATCATAAACTGCAAAAATATTTGAAATCCATAATACTCCCACGTTATCCTACTTATGGTACGGCTCCCCGTTTATGATACGGTATGCCCGGTAAATCTGTTCTAACAGGATGACTCGCATCAGTTGATGCGGATACGTCATTTTAGAAAAGCTGACCGCCTGGTCAGCTTTTCTGCATATTTCTTCGTGTAATCCGAGCGAACCGCCTATGATAAACTGAATATGACTGTATCCTTTCGTTGCAAGTTGATCGATCTTATCTGCAAACTCTTCGGAATCGTACATCCTGCCCTGAATCTCCAACGTCACAACATAGGCATCCTCTCTGATATATTTCAAGATACGCTCCGCTTCTTTGCGTCTGATTTCCGTCTCCAAAGCTTTTCCCGCCTTATCCGGCGTCTTTTCATCCTCTACCTGTATGATCTCCAATTTACAGTAACGGCTCAGCCGTTTCTCATACTCTGCAATGGCATCCTTGAAAAACTTCTCCTTGATTTTCCCGACTGCAATCACTGTTATCTTCATTTATTCTCAAACAATCCCTGATAATATTCATCCACAAAATGTTCCAGAAGCGCTTCGTCCAGATTCATAAATTTATCATTGATAATGGACTTCATTTTGTCCGTTCTCTTGAAATATTTCTGTTCTTCGGCAATCTCCTCATCAAATAATCCGGCATCAATCTGTTCGGCATTCAGATTCTCCCCGCACCATTTTGTCAGTTCTGACAGCAACGAATCCTCCGATTCCGCCTTGATGAGCAAAATCTTGGAATTGCGCATTGAAACGACGCCAAAGACAATAAACAATATGAACATGGCGCCCATAACGCCGCACACAAGATATCTTGTGGTGCCTGCACTCTGATAAAGCGGAATCACCCCCACAAATATGAGCAGTACGAGGATAAAACCAGCAATTCCTACGAACAGGAGCGTATATGCCGAGGAACGGTTGTCTTCTGCCTTCGACGCGCTGTTCTGGTAAGCATGGTATACAGGTCTACTCTCCGGCTCATCCTCCTCTGTCTGTCCGTCCGCCTCGGCGGCAAGCATAGCACGCATCCTCGCTATTCTCTCCTGTTCTTCAAGTTGATCCTTCTCCTCATCTTCCAGATGATCTACCAGCTCCACCTTACACTCTGCACAAAGCCTGATTCCTTCCCTGTACTCGTTCTTACATACCGGACACCAAGGCATACCCCGTCACACTCCTTATCAAAAAAGTAAAAATATTGCCTAAAAATTCCAACATACAACTTAATTCTATAATCATTCTGCACGAATTGCAATACTTTTAATCAATCGCAGCCCGTCACATTTGAATAGACCGTCTTTACACTGATGCCGTCCAGCCTCCCGATCTTGCCGGACATTGCACTAATAATATCCTGCGGTGCATCCACTGCGACGCTGATGATATTGACACCTCTTTTGCGGTATGGGATTCCCATCCTCCCTACAACATACTCTCCGTATTCATGCAGCAGTCCGTTAAGCTGTTCCACGGATGCCTCTTTTTCCACAATGATACCGATCAAGGCAATTCTCGAATCCATAATGCTACCTATGCCTTTCCCTTCTCATCTGATGCCCTATTTCGCATCTGCCTTAAGCAGTTCCCGAAGCCCCTGATTCTTATTCTCTGACTTATCAATGTCAATACAGAGGGATAGATCGTCTTTGTTCCGCCATACGGAGCACTCACCGATCGCACTCATGTCCCTCCACAACGTAAACACGCCTTTCTGTGTGACTCCGTTCCATTCTTCCACGTTTCCCGTATAATCCACTGTGTTTGCATACAGCTCGCCATCATATAAACCGTCGCTGAAATTGCCGACCACATTCTGTAAAATTCTTTCACGCACTTTCAATTTGGAAATATCCACGTCATAATGTTCTGCGCCCTGACCGTTAGGCAGATCGTTCGCCCATGAACCAGCATAGCTGTGCGCCATATATTTACCCATGGCATTGCTCTTATTGATCTTGCCGATGTAAAATCGGTACCATGTGCCCGTACCACTCCTTACGCCATTGACCCAGTCGCCATAATAATAACTGTTGTTTTCATAGATTGCCAGCCCTTGTCCGTCCGGTATTCCATCACTGTTCACGTCGCCTTTATAGTAATACTGATCCGTTCCTTTTAATTCTTCGGACAGTTTCACATATCTTTTCAGATGAGCCAGATCCCATATTGCGTCCTGGTTATTGTCCGCAAAATACGGAAGCGCTTCATTTAGTATAAACTCCTTACTGTAAGCTATATCGTTTTCATCTTCCACATCGACAACGACCGCCGTCTTATCGCTATCCGCCGACACAAGCGCCATATCCGTCTTCGACTCCTGCTCCGCTTCGGTCACAGGCTGTTTCGTTTCCTCTTCTATTTCCGGCTCGTCCACCGGAGCGATATCCACTGTCTCACCGGACAATCCCGCGACATAGTCATTCTGCTTCTGTTCCTGTGCATACTGTGCGATACTCTGCTGAAGGTCCGTGTTCTCCTCTGTTCTTACACGGTTAGGCATAAACAAAAGCATCACGATAATACAGATCAAAAGTACGAGTATGACTCCGAGCAGTACGGTCGTCGCATAGGGTTTGTGCAGAAACCCCTGTTCCCTTTCCTCCTCATCATCCGGCTCATGATCCAGATCTTCTATCGGAAAACCGTCTTCTTCCTGCTCCTCCTGCCCGTTTTGCTCTTCCTTTAAATCTGATCTTAAATCGGATTTTAAATCTTCCCGCCAGCTATTCTCTTTTGTGTGATGATTTCCTTCCATCAGATTCATATATCACACCTGCCTTCCCCGTTTCCTGGCAAACTGCCTTTCACAGCCCACCGCCATATGCAATGCACACAATCGTTATTCTTCATAATCCATGCAGGTTCTTCCCACCGTCACCGTCTTGATGTAACCACCTGCCGCCACATGCGCCGGATGCACCTGATAGTTCTTCAAAGATTCTTCGTCCTCAAATACGGAGATCAATCCGATATCTTTGTTGCTTGATGCAAGCGGCTGTGTCACCACCTTGAGCGAAACAACGCCCGACACCTGCTCCTTGACCGCCGTAAGCTCACTCCTGATCCGCTCCGCCGCCTCCTGCTTCTCCCGCTCAGTCAATTCCGCCTTAAAATCCCATAAAACAATATGATTTACCATACCATTTCCTCCTTAAAAATATTATAGATGACATTCCTTAATAAACAACTGTGTAAATTATTAAGATTTTATTTATGCGAAAAGAGCCCGTCGTCCCGACAGACTCTCCCGCAAAGTTTATCACATACATCAGATTGATGAAAATGCCTTTACCTATTCGGCTTTGCTCAGATATTCGTCAATGCCTTTCGCAGCCGCTTTGCCGGCTCCCATCGCCAGAATGACGGTGGCGGCTCCCGTCACTGCATCGCCGCCCGCATAAACGCCCTCTTTGGTTGTTCTGCCAAACTCTTCCTCAGCAACGATACACTTATATTTATTTACTTCCAATCCCTTCGTGGTGGAAGAAATCAGCGGATTCGGCGATGTTCCGAGCGACATGATGACCGTATCCACTTCCATCGTAAACTCCGAACCTTCGATCACTACGGGACGTCTTCTGCCGGACGCATCGGGTTCTCCCAACTCCATCCGCACGCATTTGATTCCGCAGACCCATCCGTTTTCATCCTCAAGGATCTCAACAGGATTCGTCAGCAGATCAAAAATAATTCCCTCTTCCTTCGCGTGATGCACTTCCTCCACACGCGCGGGAAGTTCTTCCTCACTCCTGCGGTATACGATATGCACCTCCGCTCCGAGGCGAAGCGCCGTTCTTGCCGCATCCATCGCCACGTTGCCGCCGCCCACGACCGCTACTTTCCTGCCTCTCATGATCGGTGTGTTGGATTCTTCATCAAAAGCCTTCATCAGATTGCTTCTGGTCAGATACTCGTTGGCAGAAAATACGCCGTTTGCCTGCTCACCGGGAATCCCCATGAATTTGGGAAGTCCTGCGCCGGAACCGATAAACACCGCGTCAAAACCTTCTTCTTCCAGCAGTTCGTCGATCGTGACCGACTTGCCGACGACTACGTTTGTCTCAATCTTAACGCCCAGCAATTTAACATTTTCGATCTCCTTCGCCACGACATCCTGCTTGGGAAGACGAAATTCGGGGATACCATATACGAGTACGCCGCCCGGCTCATGGAGCGCCTCAAAAATCGTGACATCATAACCCATTTTCGCAAGTTCTCCCGCGCAAGTCAATCCGGAGGGACCTGAACCGATCACCGCTACTTTCCGACCTTTCTTCTCCTTCGCACCTTCCGGCTTCACATCATTCTCTCGCGCCCAATCAGCCACGAAACGCTCTAGTTTCCCGATAGAGATCGGCTCACCCTTAATGCCTCGGATACATTTGCCCTCACACTGGCTTTCCTGAGGGCACACACGCCCGCAGACTGCCGGGAGCGCCGAAGATTCACTGATGATCTGATAAGCTGCCTCGATGTCCCCTTCCTTCACCTTCTCGATAAATCCAGGAATATTGATCGCTACGGGGCATCCCTTGATACACTGTGCATTCTTGCAATTAATGCAACGGGCTGCCTCACACATTGCTTCCTCTTTATCATAACCTAAACATACTTCCTCAAAATTCGCCGCACGTACCTTTGCGTCCTGTTCACGGACGGGTACTTTCTTTAATACATCTGTCGCCATTATTGTTCCTCCCCTCCGCAATTTCCGCATCCGCCGTGATGGGTATTTCCTTCCTGCGCTTTTAAGAAGGCTCTTCCCTCCTCGGTCTTATAAATCTGCTGACGCTTCATTGCCTGATCGAAATCCACCTTATGGCCGTCAAACTCCGGACCGTCCACGCATGCGAACTTCACTTCTCCATCCACGGTCAGGCGGCACGCACCGCACATGCCCGTACCATCAACCATGATCGGGTTCATGCTGACAACCGTCGGCAGATCATATTTCTTCGTTGTCAGACAGACAAACTTCATCATGATCATCGGACCGATGGCAACACATACATCATATTTTTTGCCTTCCTCAGTGATCAGATCATCGATCACTTTCGTCACCATGCCGCTTCGTCCGTAAGATCCGTCGTCCGTCGTAATATAGAGATTCCCTGCTACGGCTTTCATTTCTTCTTCCATAATCAGCAGGTCTTTCGTCTTGGCTCCCACGATCACGTCTGCATCGATGCCGTGCTCATGCAGCCATTTCACCTGCGGATAGACCGGAGCTGTACCAAGCCCTCCCGCCACAAAAAGGATCTTCTTTGCGCGAAGGCTTTCGATCTCCTCATTGACAAATTCAGAAGCACATCCCAGCGGTCCGACAAAATCGTGGAAGCTGTCGCCCTTCTTAAGATTCCGCATCATTTCCGTCGCCGCGCCTACCACCTGAAACACGATCGTGATCGTGCCCGCCGTCCTGTCATAATCGCATATGGTCAGCGGAATGCGTTCACCATCCTCATCCATCCTCACGATAACGAACTGGCCCGGCTGGCAGGATTTTGCCACCCTTGGCGCTTCGACATCCAGCAGATAGATGTTCGTTGTAAGTTCTTCGGCTTTTAATATCTTGTACATCGATCTTGATCCTCCTCAACTGATATTCCTGATTATCTAACATATATTTTATCATTCTTTTCCAATGCACAAATAATTTGTGAAAGATTTGTCAACTTCTTTCACTCTTATATCCTAAATATATAAATATATCCTGCAGATATGGCATAACTGCCATAATGTCACGCCTTTGACGATCCGCATGCAGCTCCACGTCCTATGATATAGGAACTTTTCTGTTTTTGCAACTGTTTTCGCTATGTGCCAAAAGATACCTTTACGGTTTTAAGCCTTATATGGCAACTGCCACAAATTCCCCATTCTCATCATATCCGAGCTGTGCCGCTTCGCCTGTATGCACCTGAACCAGAAAAACTTTGTCGGTGCGGCTCAGCATACCCGTTCCGTCATCGTAGTACTCGTAGATCGTATAATAATCGTCCGCATAGCCGATCCGCAGCACGGAACTGAATTGGTAACTCAACGTGCCGCTCTGCCGCTTGTTATGCCCGGCAGCATCATCCAGATACCCCGTCTCGACCAGCCGTGCGACCAGATTATTTACCGCCTGTGCAGTTGGAATCGCATCCCTCAGAGTCAATGTATATGTCCTTGTGGTCACTTCGCTGGGAACGCCCTCCTCGCTGATATTGACGAATTTGAACAAGGTCTTGCCAAGCGGCATCGGTATCGGTCCCGTATAGGGTACGCTGTCCTGCGTCGGTTCGGATTCATCTGTCGTATAATAGAGCTTGCATCCTTCCACTCCCTCGACTGCAATCATCGTCGGCTCCGTGTACTCTCCACTGTACAGATCTACCTCCGGCGCATTCGGCACGGACAGGTTGATGATATACGTCTTGCTGACAATCTCACTCTCGATACCATAGTCATTCACGAAAAACGCACTGATCGTATACTCACCTGTCTCAAGGAAAAGCGGCGCCGTATAAATCTGGCTGTTCTTGGTCGGCGTACTTCCATCCATCGTATAATAAATTGTTCCCGCCGTATTGGAGCTGAGTTTCAGAGGAATCACTTCCGCATAACTCCCCTCCACATAACTAAACTCCGGTTCCATGGCAAGATAACTCTGGAACATATTGACGATACCGTCCTCCGGACAGTTACGCAGAAGTTCATTGATCTGTCCATATAACCCCTGGTTTGCATAGATCGTTATGATCTTATTGTAAGCTTCTTCCAGATCTTCATAGGAAAAACTTCCCCGGTCTATGATACGGTACAGAACATTGACCGCCGAATCGTTATCCTGCTGCAGATAATAATAATCCGCTTCCAGAAAAAGCAGCGCAGCCTCATTCGGATAATCTGCATAGGCTGCTTCCAGACAGGCTATCGCTTCGTCATAGGATTCGTTTGCGGCATACTCTTTGGCTCTCGTGATCTGATATTCCACCGTTCTAATATGGTAAGAATAGATTCCGTAAGTGACCAGCGCCACTATAAAAATAATGACAAGACTCACGATCAGCCATGCTTTTCTGTCCTCCTCGACCGGTTCGTCCGTCTCCTGTACATCCTCCTCTTCTGCCTTATATTCTGTCTGTGATATTCCCTGAGTGTCTTCCCCCTCCTGCAATGCCGCAAGTGTGGACAAGGTTTCCGTTATGCTGTTTTCTATTTCCGGTTCAAAGTCCGGCACCATCTGAATCTCTTCTCCGCATTTTTCACAGATCAGATGTCCTTCCTTCAACTCGTTTCCACAATGGGGGCACTTCATAAGCCGTTCCCTTTCTCTCCTGACTGTCCAGGGGGTTATCGTGCATTTCCAGCCTCAACACAGTTATGCATCAGCATGGCAATCGTCATAGGACCTACACCGCCCGGCACAGGGGTAATGGCGCTGCAGACCGGCACCACATCCTCATAATCCACATCACCACATAGTTTATTGTTCTCATTGCGGTGAATCCCGACATCAATCACAACCGCACCTTCTTTGACATATTCCCGCGTGATCATTTTCGGCCTGCCGACCGCCACAACCAGAATATCCGCTCTCTTTGCCACTTCTTTCAGATTTTTCGTTCTGGAATGCGCAACTGTCACCGTGCCATTCTCACGCATGAGCAAAAGCGCCATTGGCTTTCCAACGATATTGCTTCTCCCGATCACCACGCACTCTTTGCCCTCGATCTCAATGCCG
>JAMPGN010000188.1 GCA_023663915.1 Eubacterium sp.
AGAAAAGCGCTTGTGGAACTGTTTAAGGTTCTTGATACGAAAGCCGAGGATAGGGACAAATATTTAGCCGATGATAATCCAAAGTTGGCTGCTTTCCCATATGTCAATGGTGGGTTATTTGCAGATGAAACAATAGAGATACCGCCTTTTACGGAGGAAATAAAAAACCTTCTTTTGAATCAGGCAAGTGCGGATTTTGACTGGTCAGATATCAGCCCGACTATTTTTGGGGCAGTATTTGAAAGCACTTTAAATCCTGAAACACGTAGAAATGGCGGAATGCACTATACTTCTATTGAAAATATCCATAAAGTCATAGATCCATTGTTTCTGGATGAATTAAAAAATGAATTAAATGAAATTAAGAAGATTGCTGTGGAACGTACCCAAAAAGCAAAATTAAATACTTTTCAGAAAAAGATTGCAGGATTAAAATTTCTTGATCCAGCGTGTGGCTCTGGAAATTTCCTGACAGAGACTTATATTTCACTTCGCAGGCTAGAAAATGAAATTCTTAACAAACTACAGGGCGGACAGATTGTACTAGGTGAAGCGATCAATCCCATACAAGTGTCTATAGGTCAGTTTTATGGAATTGAAATCAATGATTTCGCTGTAACGGTTGCTAAAACTGCATTGTGGATTGCAGAAAGCCAGATGATGAAAGAAACAGAAGATATTGTCCACATGAGCCTTGACTTTCTTCCGTTAAAATCTTATGCAAATATCATTGAGGGAAATGCTTTGAGAATTGATTGGGAAAGCATAATTCCGAAACATGAATTGAATTATATTATGGGAAATCCGCCGTTTGTTGGATTTAAGTTTGCCAGTGAAATACAAAAAGAGGATATGAAATTTGTCTTTGCGGAAACAAAGCCGGCTTTACTTGATTATGTATGCTGTTGGTATAAAAAAGCAGCAGAGTATATTCAGGGATCAAAATGTGAGGCAGCATTTGTATCTACCAATTCAGTATCACAAGGACAGATGGCAGGAGATTTATGGTCGCTGCTACTAAAAAAATATCCGATTTCTATAAATTTTGCATGGCAGTCTTTTGTTTGGAATAGCGAATCAAGCAACACGGCTCATGTCCATGTAGTTATTATTGGTTTTTCTGCGTTTGTCAAATCTTCAAAATTTTTATTTGCTGATAACACAGTTAGGGAAGTATCAAATATAAGTCCTTATTTGATTGAAGGGACAAATCTTTTGATTTTAAGCAGAAAAGCACCTATTTGCGGAGTCCCTGAGATGGTTATGGGAAATCAGGCAATGGATGGTGGAAATCTTATTATTGAAGAAAAGGATTATGACGAATTTGTTGCGAAAGAGCCACAGGCACTTCCTTTTATAAAGCGATACATGATGGGATATGAATTTATCAATAATAAAAAACGCTGGTGTTTGTGGTTGGTAGACTGTTCTCCTTCACAGCTTCGGAATATGCCTCATGTGATGAAAAGGGTAAAGGCAGTGCAGGAAATGCGTGCGGCAAGCAAAGATGCGGGAGCGCGGAAAAAGGCAGAGACACCAATGTTGTTCCGGGAGCAGCGTAATCCGGCAAAATTTATTGCCATACCGATTGTATCATCAGAGCGTAGACGATATATTCCTTTGGGGTATTTGGATAGTTCTGTCATAGCCGGAAATAAATTATTTATTATTCCTGATGCAGAGATATATCATTTTGGCATATTGACATCTAACGTTCATATGGCATGGATGCGTACAGTTGCAGCTCGTTTAAAGTCGGATTATACTTATTCAAAAGACATTGTGTACAATAACTTCCCATGGCCCGATCCTACGGAAGAACAACGTAAAAAAATAGAGCGGACTGCACAAGCAATATTAGATGCAAGAGCATTATATCCAGACAGTTCCTTAGCAGATTTATATGATGAACTTACAATGCCGCCTGAATTACGCAAAGCGCATATGCAGAACGATAAAGCTGTTATGCAAGCATATGGATTTTCCATCAAGGATACAACGGAGGAAAGTTGCGTTGCAGAATTGATGAAGCAATACCAACAATTAACAATGATTTAAGTTGATTTTGAGTATAGGTATAGGGAAAATACAAATGATTTTTCTAAACGGAATATATAGTGTGGAAAAACATCAAAATGTAAGCATCTGCACTCAAAACTGATTATGGTTAAGTTAATAAGTTGAAATTATATTCTGCCACAAAGAAAACGCTTGTATTTAAAACCCATATAAATCCTGACTGCATATTTTGGGAGAACAAATTCTGGGCTTTCAAAATTTCATACAAATCCAAATTTGCAAAACTCTCCCTATATGCATCATCTGCTATCTGATACTGTCCTTTTTGCACCTTTTGCGCCTTACAGATATTATGTAAAATAATCTGTATAAAAATACTCCGCATATAGTTCCAATAGGTCTCTCCCCTATGTGCATAGCCCAATTTCTTTATCAATACCGAAAAATGACATATTGCTGTCCGCAGTCTCTTATCTTCGATTGCATGTTGAAGTATTTTTTGAATATGGTTTTCTATGTTTTCTGCATCAGAAATATTTAAAATGCTTTCACAGCATTCTCCGCAAGCCTGCCTATCCGTGATTCCAAATCGTTCACTTAGCAGCTCTCTGATTTTATTCGGAAACTCAACGAAATGCACGATTCCCGTCTCATTCCTAACCAATTCCTTATATCTCCTGCCGGGCTGTAAAGACACCGGAATTTTTCGTTCCGCATAATCTTCATCAGGCAACGTCCGCAGATGTTGATATGATTCGATCATCGGATAATTAATATAAAGTCGTCCCGTATCCGCCGCATCAACAAAATAGTTTTGCATGTCTATAATTTTCTTTTCCGAAAAATTTGGGTCGTGACGTTCATAATCAAAAACCAAGATAATATTTACAAAATCCTCTTTATAGCGAAGTGATTCTGGTGACTGTTTCCTGCTAATGACAAACGGCAGGTCAATCTCATCTTCCGTCCATCTGTCACCATACTCTTTTACAATATCTTCGTACAGCATATAGATATTTGTGCCATATATCCAGACATCTTCCATATCAATATTCATCTCAGGAAAGCACCTGAAAATCAAGCTGAATAATTTATCCCTCTCGTGATTTCCTTCCACAATCAGAAGATTCTGCCTTCTTTTGCGCCTTCTGTCCATACCATCACTCATACTTTTCAAATTCTCCGCTGATATACATTTTTTCCAGATTATGCCCTTCTCGCAGTTCCCGCATCGTCGCATTGCAGAGAGCCGTCAATGTGCCTCCCGTTGATAAAATAAACAGACAATCCGGCCGCATCAACCTGTTTGTCATCAGGTTGGTGTTATGCGTCGTCATAATAATCTGACACTTTGGATATTTTTTCTTCAAAAACCGAATGATATTTTCCGCCATTTCATGGTGAT
Organism: Eubacterium sp.; assembly: GCA_023663915.1. Next base: position 3,425 of record JAMPGN010000188.1, read on the forward strand.
AAAAAGCATCAAATTCATCTAAATACATAAAAGATGCATTTCTTCCTGTTACAATGAATCTTCGATATAATTCAACCAGTGCCAGAGTGCCGCTCGACGCATTTTCAAAAAACGGCACAAGCTTTTCATGTGCAAAATACAGCTCCCTCTGACCATCGGGCAATTTCCTTAGTGCTAACTTATACTCGATACCCATTTCATTTAAAAATTCTTCTAACTCTTCCAAAGATTCAAAAAAAGCATCACTGATCCATCTCGTTCTGCGCATCATTCCCTGGCTCACAGTCATCCTGACCATTCCTTTGACATAATCGGACATTTTTAAAAGCAGGGAATCACTTTTCAAAGCCGCATTGCCAATCAGCCATCGTAAAAAAGGAATCCGATTTTCGGAGGTTTCTTCCGCCCCTTCTTCATCATGTAAAAGCGACTGCCTATAGCGCTCAATATTAATACTCTCTGCATCAATATATTGCAAATGATCAAACTGATAACTCTCATGTTGAAAATCACATTGATAAATTGTTTGCTGATCAATCGTCAGTTCTTCATCCCTCAAATCAAAATTTGCAAACCGCGCATAACGGTAGATCAATTCACGATCTCCAAATTGGAAAGTATAGGAAAATTCTGCCGCTTCTTCCACGGAATCTGCATTGAGAAATATGCCTTCATCCATGCGTCTCAACCCGGCATATGAAATTATTATATAGACAATATCCATCAATGCCCTTCCAAGATTGGTCTTTCCGGTTGCATTTTTCCCATAAATCAGCATTTTACTAATCAGACCATCTGTAATACAGTCAGTACTAAACTGGTATCCCGCAATATTGCCAAAATCTATACTAATATCGTCTTTAAAATTTTTGTAATTCCTAAGCAAAAACTTCTTCAACATACTATGGCGAATCCTTTCCTAATCCTAACCAATACCTACCTCTAAATTACAGTATATCCAACAAAATTTCTTTTCGCAACTTTTTCCGTAAAAAAATTACGGCTTCACGCACCGGACTTCCACAGTATTACAACCCCGACCACAGCAAGAAACAGCCCAACCCCGCACAGGCACAATATATCCAAAACCGAAAACGTTGTCTTACAGAGCACTGGAAAAACTGCTTCGACCTGTGCCGGGTAGTACATCACAGCCACACTGATCGCATTGTTGATAAAGTGCATCAGCATTGCCGGATAAATACTGCCCGTCTTCCAGACCACGATGCAGAGCACAAGCCCTAAGAATCCAGTCGGCAGGAACTTCACGAGGCTCATATGGTAAAGCCCGAACAGCACCGCCGTGATAACGATTGCGGTTGAAATACGGTATCTTGCCTGCAAAGAATGAAGGATGACTCCTCGGAACAACATTTCCTCGCAAACCGCCGGAGTAACCGCAATCACAAGTAGTCCCGCCAGCGCATTGTCACCGATCAGCCCGACAAACGCCGTCTCCACATTTGCCGCGCTCTCCGGAAATAGGTTCACCAGTCCCGCCGAAACCACAATGTTTAGCAGAAACAATCCAACGCCAAGAGGCACAACGCCTAAATAATCCATCGCTTTTGCCCGTACCAAACCATACGTCCGCCTGATATCCTTTTTCGTGTAGACTACTAGGCACAGAGGCACCAGAAGAATGATCATCTGTGTTCCGAAAACGCCCGCCAAACCAAACCGGACCTGCAGCATGCTTCCCACATAGAGCATGAGAAGGATTGTGAGCGCCACCACAAACCACACGTCCGACACCGTAGGCACACCGCCTTTCGTGAGATTACTGCGCTTTTCAAAAAGCTGTAACCCTGCTTTTCCGTCCGAAAAAAGGATCGCTTCACTGTCATAGATTTTACTGAGGAACAGGATTGCAATCACTGCATATGCTACGTTGCTTAAAAGCACCACCGCGATCGCGCCGTAATCCACCTTGAACGCCATCATATTTTTGATTAACAGACAGATATTTGCCACGGGCATCATCGCCATCGTCTGCGTCAGTTCTATATTCGGTATGAAACCGATGTAGCCTGTAAACATTACCACTAACATAAGCGGCGTAATATAATTGTTCGCCTCCTTATAGCTTTTGGCAAAAGAAGTCACACACATAGTAACCGCGCTGATAAAAAGGGAGAAGGCAAACACTGCCAGTATGCATACCAAGAGCGCAGGAACAAATTTTGCCAGATCAAATGTTCCTATATCCATCTGCATATCCACCAGTTTATACATGTACAAGGCGATCGCACCCATGGAGAGAATGTTCAGAATCGCAGAGACCATACCGATCGCTGCAACCGTGACAAACTTCGATATGATGAGTTGTCTGTTCGTGACCGGAAGCGTCAGAATCGTCTCCAATGTCCCTCTCTCACGCTCCCCGGCGGTGGTGTCGATCGCCGGATACATCGTCCCCATGAGCAGGCTGATAATCAGCATAAAAGGAAGAATCGAACCCATGATGCTTCCCAACGACTGCTCGCTGCTTGCCGTATCCTGCTTCTCATAACGGATCGGCTCTAAAATGGCTTCCACATCCATTCCCTGCTCCGCGAGCCTCTGACGCGTCACATCTTCTTTCAGCTCGTCAAGCAGGTCCATAACAAGATTTGCCGCATAGGAAGAGTTTGTCTCGGACGAAAGGTAATACACTTCATATTGCATCCTGCCATCCTGAATCTGCCCCGAAACATAGGCATCGATCTCTCCCGCATTCAGAGCCGCCTCATAATCAGCGACGCCCGCTGCATCAACAATCGTAATCTCGTAGGATGGTTCATCGTCAGACGCTTCTCTATCATCCTGTCCGGATGCGGCATCAGGGCTTTCTGTGGAAATCCGCTCCACCTCCGCGATATCATTCCCCCACTCCCGCCTGACTTCCATAAGTTTCTGTAAAAAAGCTCCATCATCTTCTGCCGCCGCGACAATCTTATAATTCTGCTTCTCCATGCTGGACGAGATAAAAGCCGTCAACTGCATGGCTCCGAGAAAAATAAGCGGATACAGGACAATCGGCACAATCAGCATCATAATCACCGTCTTCTTATCACGAAAAACGTCCAGCATTTCTTTTTTGACCAATGTTTTGATTATTTTAGCGTTCATTCCCTTACGGTTCATCCGGCATCCCCTCCCTGTGAATCAATTCCGCAAACACGTCCCGCAGACTGTCCTTATCTGTCTGTGCCTTTAGGTCTGCGGGCGTACCCTCGCTGATTACCCTGCCATGGTGAATCATGACGATCCGGTCGCACAGAAATTCTGCCTCTTCCATGTAGTGAGTGGAATAAAGCACCGTCTTGCCTTTCCCACGCTCACCCTTCATGAAATCGATGATCGCCGCGCTGCTGATGATATCAAGCCCCAGCGTCGGCTCGTCGAAAATATAGACCTGCGGATCATGCACGAGGCACCTCGCGATCGAAGCGCGCTGTGTCTGTCCCGTGGATAATTTTTCGATCCGGTTGTCGAGAAAAGATTCCATGGAGAGCACTTCGCTTATCTCGTCAATCCTTTTCTTCGTATCCTCTTCCGATATGCCGTAGAGCGTTCCGAGCATCTGCAGCAGTTCCCGCGCCGAAAGCCTTCCATAAAGTTTCGTATTGTTCGACAGATAGCCGATATGCCGCTTCACCTCGATCTCATCGGACACTTCTTCACCGCCAACGCGGATACTCACCGTGCCGCCCGTCGGCTTCATCAGTTTGGACATCATGCGCAGCAACGTCGTCTTCCCCGCGCCGTTCGGTCCAAGTATTCCGACGATCTCCCCTTCCTTTACCGTCAATGAAATGCCGTCTACGGCGTTAAACTCTGTCTTTTTATTTTTCTTCTCATTCTTGGTAAATGTCTTTACCAGATTGTCGGCTGTGATCATTTTACACCCTCCCTGTTTGCCTTGTGCCGGATTTCCGCATCCTGCTCCTGTGCTATTCCTTCCTCGATCTGTTTCTCCCTCTGCTTATATAGGAAAAGACAGACCGCCATGAGCGCGAAGGTTATCATAAAGGTACTAACCGCCGCGATGACTCCCACCGCCGCACACGACATCGGTGTCCGATATTCCCGATAGACAATGAAAAAACGGAGGATACCAGCTATGACGCCCGCCAGCAGGCTTGCATACAGATTCACTTTCCATGTGGGCGCAAGCCGCCTGTCCCAGATGCCGTTCTTGATGCATCCTGCCATAGTGTAGACCCCAAGGCATAGGACCACGGCAAATTCACCTATGATCTGATCCCTGCAATCCGGTCCGTAACAGATCATCTGGATCGCGATTGCCACTGCCAATCCGACAAATCCAAGCCAGAAACCGTTGTGTTCAATACGGAGCATCTTCTGCTCCTGCATCTCGTCCAGTTTGTTTTTTCTCCTCTTCATATGAAGCTCCTTTCCGAATCTAACTCATTCTACTACATTCCTATTCACATTTTCATATGATACATTTCATCCTCTACACTTCACTTGATAAACCGTCCAACTGCTCAGCCGGAGCTTTCCTCTTCCCAGAACAGATCATCAAGACTCTTCCCCAGCACGCGGCATATGGAACGGCACAGCTTGATCGTTGGGTTATATTCTCCCTGTTCGATGGCGTTCATGGTCTGTCTCGATATCCCTACAGCCTCCGCAAGCGCTTTCTGTGTCATATCCTTCTCGGCTCTTGCCACTTTGATTGCTATATTTCTTGCCATCTGCCACCTCTCCTTCGATCCCGGTCTCTTACAGCATGACTTCTGTAT
>JAMPGN010000189.1 GCA_023663915.1 Eubacterium sp.
ACACAAGAGAACTTTTTGTGCAATCTGCCCTCACAACTGATACGATAGACCTTTTAACACCTGAATCCTATAATATAAAAAGTGCATGACTTGAAGCAATTCCTCTTGTCATGCACTTTTTATATGATTCTATTTCTAATATACCTTCTTGTCCAAACCCATCCGCACGATGATCTCTTGAACCTTCCGATAGACTAACTGCTCGTCAACGGTTAATATCTTCCGGTTCTCCATCGTGATCTGACCATTGATGATGACTGTATCCACCTCAGACCCATTGGCAGAATAAGACAGACCCACAATCAAATTATTTCTGGGAGTCAGCGACGGCGTGTTCAGATCGAGGATTGCCAGATCCGCCTTTTTCCCGACCTCGATGCTTCCGATCTCTTTCTCCATTCCAAGCGCTTTCGCGCCGTTGATTGTCGCGATGCGAAATCCCTCTTTGGCGCTGACGCACTGCGGAGTCCTGCCGGTTCCTTTATGGATCAGTGTGAGCAAGCTCAGTTCATGAAACATGTTCAGACAGTTGTTGCTGGCAGCGCCATCCGTGCCGAGACATACGTTGATTCCTTTTGCAAGCATCGCCGCGATCGGAGCAAACCCATTGCCAAGCTTCATATTACTTGCCGGATTGGTCACTACACTGACATTTTTGGCTTTCAGAATATCCATGTCCGCCTCATCGATCTGCACGCAGTGCGCCGCGATGGCAGGCACATCAAACAATCCGCATCGGTCAGCCAGCGCGATCGGACTACATCCATACTTTTCTTGGATCTGGGCAATCTCGCTCTCACTCTCCGACAGATGGATATGAATCCCCATACCGTTCTTTTTTGCCTCCTCCGCAACAATTTGTAGAAATTCTTCGTCGCAGGTGTACGGCGCGTGGGGTCCCAGCACAAAAGATAATCTGTCACAGTCTTTCGCGGCATCCCTCTCCTCATATGCCTGACGCAGTCTTGTCTGTCCTGCCTCATCGTTGCCGCTGCCTACCAGTCCGCGGCTAATCACGGCGCGCATCCCAGTCTCCTTGACCGCTCTGGTAGTCTGATGAATGTTCATCTGCATATCGTTAAAACATGTGGTGCCGCTTTTCATCATCTCGATGATCGCCAGATTCGCGCCCCAATACGTGTCCTCATCCGTCATCTGCTGTTCAATGGGGTCGATCGTCCCAAAAAGCCAGTCCATAAAAGAGAGGTCGTCTGCCACATTCCGCATGAAGGACATGTACGAGTGTGTATGACAGTTGACGAGTCCCGGAATCACCAGTTTGTCCGTCCCATCGATTACCTTATCCTCGCAAAAACCGTCCGGTGCCTGTCCGATTCCTGCAATCCTGTCCTGCTCAATGTAAATACTTGTCTCTTGAACCACGTCTTCTGCGCCCTGCGGCAGAACCGCTAAGGCATTTTTAATTACAATTCCCATTTCTTCCTCATTTCTGCGCTGCTTTCTATGCATAAACGAGTTTGTACAGGCAGCGCTCTGACACAAATCCTTCGATTGAAAATGATCCTTTCAATCTTCTCTCCGTTCCTACGATATATTTTACTGATATTTTCACAACCTGTAAACCCCGGCAATCCTATTTCATGGCAGTTTACTTGAATTTATGCGTTTACTGCACCAAACATTTTCGCGCATCATATCTCTTTCCTTTTCCAGCCATAACTGATCGTCATTCCCCGATAGTGAAGGCCCTTTAAGTCTTTTTTGTGCTCTGTCACATAAGACAGAATCTTTCGCTCCCTGCGGCAGTAGTTTTCCGCTTCTTTCCGCTCCATCCCATGATTGATAAATCCCCGCACGATCTCTTCTTCCATCTCCGGCGAAATGCTGTGCCGCCAGTTTTTTTCTTCCATAAAACATTCTGTCAATTCCGCGTAACTGTCCCGCTCCGGATAAAGAAATGTGACCCTGTCATTCATACGGACATCCACTTGCACAAGCCCTTCCTCACGCATCATAAGCGGCAGTCTCATGCCGATGGCGTAATCTCTGCCCTGACACTCTTTTTCCTTCGCCCACATCTTACGAAATCCCATACGGTCACACAACTCCAAATATTCTAACCCGTCTATATAAAGTCCGTCGCTTTCCAATTCACGGTTGACATCGACCGCTATGACCAGACCGCCGGGCTTCGTCTGCGCGATCATCTTATGCAGAAATTCCTGCGGTTTGTTTACGTGCCGCATGGCACACTGGCTGAGCGTGATATCATAATGTTTCCAAAAAGAATGCTGTAAAAAATCATCACATACAAATTCCGCACGATAACCTTCCTGTGCGAAAAGCCGCTCTCCCTCCCGCAGCATGTTTGTGCTGAAATCAATTCCCGTATAGGTGCTTCCTTCCGGCAAAAGCGGCAGGAGCATAACCCCATATATCCGAATCCACAGCCGCAGTCCAGCACGTCTACCGGTTTCTTGACCTTCCACACCTGTGTTACGAGAAAGTTAAGATAATCGTCATTCCACATCGAACGTCTGCTTGCCTTCAGATAGTCGAGTCTGGATTCCCAATAATCTTTCTCTGCGCTTTGGCTCGGTATGTACTCCTCGCCTGCAAGCGGTGACAAGCCGAGAAGTTCATCCACCGTTACCTTAAAAAATTTCGCGATATCCGGCAGCATCGTGATATCCGGCATACACACTTCATTCTCCCATTTGCTGACGGTCTGAACCGAAACGCCGACTGCGTCCGCCAGTTCTTTCTGGCTCATACGGTTGGTTTTTCTGAGATCATATATTCTTAAGTGAATAGTTGACATTGTTCTGCTCCCTTCTTATAGTTATGTCATTTCCTATATCTTATATGGTTCAAATATTCGTGAATTCCTGCAGTCATTCGATAAATATATTGTAACTGAAAAATCTCTTCCTTCCAATCACGCATATGGGGATTTGTGTCGCACGATAGGCAAGATACACCGGAAAGTGTGTTCGCTGGATATCAATCTTTTTGACATATTAACATTTTTTGAAAAAGAAAGAAAAAATAATGAAAAATCCAGTTGCATTTCTACGTAAAATCTAGTATAGTAACATCATATCTAAAATCATATTACAACTGTTTTGCATTCGTTACCTGTCAGACAGTTATCAGATTTCTGATGTCGCAGTATCCACTGTGACAGGCTTCCGTAAGAGGAAGTTCTGGTGTTTCACCAAAATCTGCACCCTTATTGAAAATGATCGCAGAAAAAGATTTCAGCTATGATTTGATGTGAATTTTGAAATAACTATTGACAATATATCAAAAAAGGAATATCTTATAAGTGAGGATACGCTGTGTTTCAAATTGACTTTTATCGATTACCTAATGGAAAAGCACCCGTCGAAGAATTTTTGGATGGACTAAATGTTAAAATGCGAAATAAAGCATTGGATAGTTTACTAATTTTAGAAGAGTTTGGGAATACTTTACGCGAACCATATTCAAAATCAATAGGAAACGGATTGTTTGAATTAAGAATAAAGTTTTCTAATGACATTTCACGGATTTTCTATTTTTTCTATACAGACAATAGAATTGTCGTGACAAACGGTTTTATTAAGAAAACACAGAAAACACCAAAATCTCAAATCATATCAGCTTATAAATATAAAGCCGATTATGAACGACGTATACAACAAGGAGCGTACTGCCATGAATGATTTACACAAATATTTGGAAAACCAACTGAAAAATCCTGAATTTCGTGCAGAGCATGAAGCGACCAGAACAGAATACGAGGTGACAAAAGCACTGATCGAAGCCAGAACGTCTTTGCATATGACCCAGAAGGAACTCGCCAAGCGTTCCGGTATTCGTCAGTCGAATATCAGCCGCATCGAAAATGGAACGTGCAGTCCTACCGTTGCCACACTGCAATTATTAGCGAAAGGATTGGGGAAGGAACTGTTAATTAGTTTTCGGTAGCAGCCCTCTGCGGAGAAACCTCACAGTTTCCCGCAGAGATAAGCATAAGCACTCATGATCGTATTCTGACGCTTTCCAGTTATGAAATAGAAGTCCATCTGTTCTTCACTTTCGGCATGAAGGTAGGAGCCGTAAGCCGGAATATCACAACTCATAACAGGGCAGTCTGCAGCCAGAACAATTCCATAACCTTGGTCTGACAAGATAAACGGCAGTTCACCGACTCCATTCCCATGGGAAATATATCGGGCGGTTCTGCGCAGATTCAGCCCGGATGCATCCCCCGCTCCCATGCCGTACACGCTCTCCTTCTTCTGCCAATCCAGATAGAGCCATATCCGGTTTTTTCCGTCTACGCCTTTCTCAATCTGCCGGCATTCTTTGCTGCGTTCCGCCAACAGTAATTTTTTGTCTCTCGTCATATAGCAGATTGCTCCGGTAGATTTTTCCACTTGAATCAGCAATTCATCTGTCATAAGGTCTACCGTGCCGCCAGACTCCTTATACATCCATCTTTTATCAATGGAATGCACTGCAATCTTGTCATTGGTCTTATCCAAGATCTGTCCCCCTTTTGCAAAAGTCACTCGCACGATTGCACTGCCGATGGGACTCAGTCGCAAAACACCGTACCGGCTGTGCAGATACAGCCCGTCCTGCTGTTTTGCCGTCCACTTTACCGACAGGTCAATTTTCCCATGCCCTAACGGGCGGAGTTTTTCGGTTGGCGGCATATCACCGAAGCTGATATCCGCGTGCGCCTTCGGTATGTTGCTTTGTTCCCTTGAAGTTTCGGGCTGTTCTGGAACGGTTAATTTGTTTTCCATTGTTTTATCGGAAAACCGGTTGCGAACGATAGAAACATTCTTCTTCATCTGTCTGGTAGCCTTTGACTCTGTATAAGCTGGTTTCCTTGTCGGTTTCTTAATAAGAGCCTGTCTCGTATTCAGCAAAGGACCCGTCGCAGATCGTGAAATTGGATTCGATACATCAGTCAATTCCAAATGCGACGTATCATCCGCTTCCAGATGCAGCACAGAGTTTGATTCCAAAGATGTTGCACGTTCCGCTTCCAGATGCGGCACCGGGTCTGCGATCAGCCCCGTAAGGCTGCCGGTATGAAGCACGCACAGTTCATGAAGCGCACGGGTTGCGGCTACATAGAGAAGTTTCGCGTGTCCGTCGTCTGTCGGGTATTTTTCCCGCGTAGGATTTAAAATCAGTACAGCATCAAACTCTAGTCCCTTGGTGTATTCCACCGGGAGAACCATGATTCCGTTTCCGAACTCCGTCTTCTCCGGATCACTCTCGACTACATCCACATACCGCGACAATGCTTTTGTGGCTTTTGCCGCTTCCGTCTGATCCCGGCAGACGACAGCGATCGTATCTAATCCGCTATTCTGTCCGCTGCCGCCCGCCTGCCATCTTTTACAGATATCTGCGGCGGTACGGATCATCGTCTCCCTGTCCGCAAACTGCTGTACCCGAACCGGAACACCATGTCGTATGATCGGTTCGACGGGATAAGTCGAGAACTGTCCGTGACGCAGTATATTGGTTGCAAAATCTGATATCTCCACGGTATTGCGATAGCTCTTTTTGAGGATTCCGAAGCTGTCCATAGGATCGTTTAGCAGCAGTTTTTTTAATTCTTCCCAATCATTTAACCCATACCCGAAATGAATATTCTGCGAAACATCGCCCATGACTGTATAGGTACACCGGTAAATGCAGAATTTCAATGCATGGTAAGCCATCATGCCGAAATCCTGTGCCTCATCGATCACGATATGGTGCGCTTCGCTGATCGTCTCCGTCTCTTTGACCCTTTTATAGAGATATGCCAGCGCCGCCAGATCATAAACGTCAAATTCTTCGTCCGGTATGCTGACATGGTATCCTTTTTCCATCTGCTTTGACAAAAAGTCCTGATACAGTTCAAAGACAGGCTGTTTCCAAGTCCTGCCGCCGTAATACCCGCGATATGCCTTGAGAATCGCTTTGCGCTCAGCCTCCGTGTATTTCATGAATTTTCCCAGAAACTCTTCTTTGATCTTTCCGCGCAGACGGCTGTTTAACATGTTGATTTTACTCTGGATGGACACCGTTTCATTCTGTCGGATATAGCGTTCGACCGCATCACCCTCGATCAGGCAGACGAGACCACCCGTGTCCGTAACTTTTCCGTCACTCTCATCAAATACGCCGATCTTGCCATCTCTAATTCCTTCCACAAATTGTTTGGGATTTAGGTAGACCGATTTGCAGGATATCCTATTATATTCCAATTTCGCGCAATATGCTTCTAAATCTTGAAACCACACGGAACTTCCCTTGACGCTTTCTTTTCTGCCGTCTGTACTTTTGATGCGGTACTTTTTGTCATCCCAATCCTCATACAAAAGTCTGGTAAAAAGCTGTTCCATCGTCATCTGCCGCACACCGTACACATCCAGATCGGGCAGGACTCCCGTGATATAGTTGAGGAGTATGCGGTTGCTTCCCACGATATAGAAATCCTCCGGCTTAAAGCGTTCTTCATAGTTGTACAGAATATAGGATATCCGGTGCATCGCAACGGTCGTCTTGCCCGAACCCGCAACCCCTTGCACGATCATATTGTGGTAGGGAGATTTTCGGATAATGTCATTTTGTTCTTTCTGGATGGTTGCTACGATCTCGTTTAAGACTGCCTGCTTGTTTTTGGCGAGATATTTCGTCAGCAGATCATCGTTGGCGACCACCTCGCTGTCAAAATAATCCAGAAGTTTTCCCGTCTCGATCTCGTAAGTACGCTTGCATTCCAGATTTATTTTCATCTGCACACCGCCCGGCGCTTCATAACTGCATTTTCCAAGACCGTTCTCATAATACGCATTAGCCACCGGCGCACGCCAGTCCACCACCATCCAGTGCGTGGCATCCTTGGATATACCGCCTTTGCCGATATAGAGAGATTCTTCCTTGTCAAGTGCCTCGTCATGAAAAATGATCCTGCCGAAATACGGTTTATTAAGTGCCTTTTCATTCCGTACAAGCGCCCGCTTCATATGTTCATGCATGGTTACAGTATTATTCAGAATCGTGAGCACCTCCGTGTCGTTATCATGATAATGTGCTAACATCTCATCGATATCTCCCTGCATTCGCGATACTTCCTGCCCGTAATTTTTCAGATTGTCTCTGACGACATCGAGCGTCTTCTCAAGATAATCCTCCTCCGCGCTCCTCGACAAGTCTCTCCGTCCTTCTGCCTGTTCCTTCTTTCCCTGCTTATGTTGTGCGCCCATGTATGACCTCCTTTTATGTATGATTCATAGTGCTTACACATTATTCTAAAAGGAAATCAAAAAATTACTAGACTTTTCATTTGCGATATGCTAAACTATATAATGAAGTGTGACATAAAATTTGGTATTTAAAAGCGATGGGATTTCATCGCTTTTTCGTTTTTTAATATATTTTCTCCCTTTTCGGAATTGTGTACCCATTAAATCTGAGCCTATAAATATACATTTCCAACGAATAAATATTCACTCGACTATTTTCCATGCCTTGAAATAAGCAGTCAAATAGAGTATGATATATCATAAAATTTATAAAGACAATCGAAATTTGTAAGGACAAGGTCATGGACATAAACAAAGAATTATACAATATGATTTTTAAAAGAAAGTCATTTCATTTGTTTAGAAATATTGAAAACAGCAACATATCTGCAAATGATATTGAAAAAATCGTAGCAACGTATGAAGCATTGATTCCGCTATATCCTAATATTAAAACAGCAATTCGGATTGTTCCTGCAAATGAAACTACTTGCAAACGGGGACAGCAGTTCTGCATATTACTATATAGCGAAAAGAAAGACAATTATTTGAAGAATATTGGATATTTAGGTGAGCAGTTAGATTTGTACCTTGTTTCGCAAAATATCGGGACGCTTTGGTTTGGAATTGGAAAAACAGATGAACCCACTTTCAGAGGACTCGATTTTGTAATTATGATTGCAATGTCAAAGATAGATGATGAGAAAAAATTTCGCAAAGATATGTTTAAAAGTAAACGAAAACCGACGAGTGAAATTTGGTTTGGAGAACCTATTATAGGAATAACTGATATTGTTAAATATGCTCCAAGTGCTTGTAATACACAGCCTTGGATAGTAGAATATGCTGATACCATCTTAAAGGTTTATAGATATAAAAAAACAGGTAAAAGAGGTATCAT
>JAMPGN010000018.1 GCA_023663915.1 Eubacterium sp.
CTGTCTGCTCAATCCTTATGTTATTTTAGAGATTCTTGAAAATTGATTTCCGTGGGTTTTTTCCTAAGTTGGTTGAATGCTTTTGCAGTCTGTAGTATACTGAATGTATCATTCTTTACTGGAGGCAGTCTATGCAGGAATTACTTACATTACTTGATAAGGACCTGGTCTATGACGGGCATGAGATGGTTGATGGCAGTTTTGTGATAGCCGTCCATTTCAGAAACCCGGTCTGTAAATGCCGCTACTGTGGGAAAGAGTCATCCTCTGTCCATTCCACATATCAGCGAAGTGTCCAAGATCTGCCAATACAGGGGCACACTACGACTCTTCTGCTCACCGCAAGGAAAATGTTCTGCAAGAATCCATCCTGCACACATACCACTTTTTCGGAAACATTCCCTTTTATAGGAAAGAGCGCAAAAAAGACGGACCGTTTAAAAGAGCAGATCATCAGCGTGGCGCTGGAAACAAGCTCCGTAGCAGCCGCGGACACGCTGAAACGCGGCGCCATACAGACAAGCAAAAGCACCATCTGCTTGTTGCTAAAAAAAATCGCTGCCGATGTGGATAACTGACCAAGTTACAGAGATTTGTGTTGATGATTTTGCATTTCGCAAGGGAGCGACCTATGGAACACTGATCATAGACAGCAGCAGCCATATGGTGATTGACATGATTGATTCCCGTGAGCGGCAGGATGTGGCAGCAAAACCTGCAGAATACCCTAACCTGAAAGTCGTTTCCAGGGACGGTTCCCCCACTTATGCGGCGGCAATCACACAGGCAGATCCGCAGATCATGCAGGTCAGTGACAGATTCCACCTGCTGAAAGGATTGACAGAAGCCAGTAAATGTGTGATTCAAGGGTTGTTCAAGGCAAATATTGCAATAAAAAAGCCGGAAGCGGATGTTTTGCAGGGACCGTCGGAATATAACAGCACTTACTGGGAAAAACCTGTAAAGGAAGACGCCGCGGAAAAAAGACATCAAAGGAACCTTGCCAAAAAGAAGGAAGTGGTGAACCAGGTACGGGAACTGGACAGACAGGGACTGAAAGTATCTGAGACCGCAAAGAAGAGCGGCCTGTGCCGTGCCACAGTGGAGAAATACATCCAAAAGGACTATGAACCGGAAAGCGCCGGTTATGGAAAGAAACAGCCGAGCAGACTGAAACCATATGAGGGAAAGATAAAAGAAATGCCGTGCCTTAAATACAAATTTCGTGAGATAGAGGAAGAACTGCGCAGGGAAGGATACACAGGGGCATCTTCAACGATCCGTATGTACGCCACGCGGGAGAGGCGGCTGATAAAACAAGCTGCGGGAATCATTCCCCAGGCGGACACCCTTGAAAGGAAATGGCTGGAAAAACTGCTGTACAAACCGATGGATAAAATACAAGGGATAGATGCACAACTGGTTGGAAAGCTCCTAGAAGAATATCCCATTGTACAGGATATATATGATCTGGCAGGAAGCTTTCGGGAAATTCTGTTCAGCCGGAAAGCGGAAGATCTAGATAATTGGCTGGCAGAGGTCGATCATTTAGAGATCGATGAATTAACAAGCTTTGCAAACGGACTGCGCAAAGACCTTGATGCCGTAAAAAATGCTGCCAGCCATGACTATAATAATGGGCTGGCAGAGGGAAGTGTAAATAAGGTAAAACTGGCAAAGCGAAAAATGTATGGGAGGTGTAGCTTTGAAACACTTCGTAAAAAAGTACTGTTACGAGAGCAATATAAAAACGCTCAATAAACTTAGGAAAGAACCAAAAGCCTGTTGACCTCGGCTATGCCGCTGAAACATGGACGCGCACACTTCTGACAAAACATATCAATCAGTTTGCAGAAGGAGCGGGACACACCCGTCTTTCCACAGTCAGCCAGTCCAAGATACGTGCGATCCTTGAGAAGGCGGATATAAAGCCTAACAAAATAACTTATTATTGCGAGAACCGTACCCTTGATTTTGAACAGAAAATGCACAATGTCCTTCTTGTATACAAGCAGTTGTTTTTACAGTTTGATGGAAGCGGAAGCCTAATCCCGTTTATTGAGGAAGGGCGCCAGTACATATATTTTCTTGTGACGAGAAACCCGGCATGCAGGCGACCGCCAATACCACACGGATCTCATGCCGGATGGGAGCCACAAAACCATCAGCAGGGATTACGAATACAGGCGTTTGGGAACCGTTTCCCTGCTGGTAGGCATTGACTTCCAGACAGGGAAGGCAGTCCCTTTGGTCAGGGGTTTGCATAAACAGCAAAGATTACATCGAGTTCCTGCGGCTGCTCGATGCCAAATACCCGGAAGGGGATAAGGTACGGCTGATACTGGACGATCTTCAAGTGCATACTTTTCGAAGAAACAAGGAAATATATTGCCACATTATCCGGACGATTTGAATTTATCTTTGCGCCGAAGTATGGTTCATGGCTTAACCTGGTTGAGGGCTTTTTTAGCAAGCTTACCTGGCAAATGCTAAAAGGTATCCGGGTACAAACAAAAGAAGAACTGGTGCAACGCATATATAAATATTTTGATGAAGCAAATGAATTGCCTGTGGTTTATCACTGGAAATGCAAGCTTGGCAAAATTGATCCCAGCGAAAAGACCGTAGTAGATACCTTGCCGGTTCAAAAGTCTAGTTAATTAGTGACGATTATACTAGTTAATCATTTGAAGGCTGAACTGTTACGTTAATGTTAATAACAGTCTATAAATTTAACCTACTCAAAAAATGGTTTAGCGTGTATATAATTAAGTAATTTGATAAAATCATTATATCGTAAAAAGATTACTTACTATTTTAATTGAATGTTGCATGATAGAATATAATTGTGTTAAGTTAACTCGTTGTGCTAGTTAACATAAAAAATTTCAACAAAATATGTTATCCTAATTGTAGACCAATACAATAATGAAAGGAGGCATATTTATGTTGAAGTTTCAAGAGGATTATACCACCCTTATCACTACTTTTGAAGATTTTATTTTACTTGTTTATACATTGGTCGATGACTTATATAAGCAGTTTGCTCCCGCTGCCGTTTCACAAAGGAGAAATGTCACCACTGCTAAATTGTCTGATCCTGAGATCATTACCCTTAGTATCTGCAGTGAGGTGGTCGGCATGGATTCCGAAAAAGCATGGTATTCCTTTGTCAAACGTAATTACCGGCATCTTTTCCCGAATCTTTGCAGCAGGACACACTTTAACCAAACCCGTAGGAATCTTTTGCAGGTCACGGAACTGATCCGGCAAAAGCCACCCCCGTTTTCCCTATACCTGCAAGCCGGTATTATGTGGTCGACAGCTTTCCACTTCCAGTCTGCAAGTTCGGTCGTGCCCGCTACTGCCGTTCTTTTCGCACAGACGGCGCAAATTACGGAAAGTGTCCTTCTAAAAAGGAAACTTACTACGGCTTCAAGGTACATGCCCTGATCACCTTAGAGGAATATATCACGGCATTTGAAATCACACCAGCCTCTGTGGATGACCGGGAGGGGCTGAGGGATTTTGCGGAAAACCATCTGAACATGGTAATCTTTGGTGATAAAGGCTATACCGGCGGGAGGCTTCTTGAGGATATGCAGGCCAAGGGCATATGCCTTATGTCATTGAAGCCCTCGAATTACAAAGGAAACTGGACAAAGGAGACCAGGCAGCTGATCTTCCGGTTCCGCCGAAGGGTTGAGACAGTTTTTTCGCAGCTGAGCGAGCAGATGAATGCGGAAAAACTGCTTGCCAAGAGTTTCCATGGATTATGCATCCGCCTACAAAATCAGTGAGGGGCTTTTTGTGCTTTTTTATAGCCCTCAGTAGTCTAATGTTAAAGTAGCAAACGAGTTAAGTTATTGCGGTGATTAAGGAGCTAAATATAATATGTCAAAGATCAATTTGCTGGATTGCACTTTGCGCGACGGCGGATATTTAAATGACTGGGAGTTCGGGCACGATAATATTGTGAATATTTTCGAGCGGCTTGTCAGTGCCGGACTGGACATTATCGAGATCGGTTTTATCGACGAAGCGAGGCGGTATGACGCGAACCGCACGATTTTTCCGGATGCGGCGTCGGTGAACAGGACTTATAAAGGGCTATCGAAAGGCAGTTCCATGATCGTTGGCATGATCGATTACGGGACATGCGGCATCGATAAGATGATTCCGGCGGCGGAAAGCTTCATGGATGGCATTCGCATCATTTTTAAAAAAGAGAAAAAAGAGGGCGCTATTGCGTTTTGCCGGCAGGTCAAGGAATTAGGGTACAAAGTCTTTGCGCAGGCTGTTTCCATCACCAGTTATGATGATGCGGAGTTGATGGATCTGCTTGGATTAGTGAACGATCTGGAGCCGTATGCCTTTTCTCTGGTGGATACCTATGGTCTTTTGCATAAAAACCGTCTGATGCATTATTTTGAGTTTGTGAACCAGCACATGAAAACGACAATCGGGCTGGGATATCATTCCCATAATAATTTTCAGCTTGCCTATGCGAACTGTATTGAGGTAATGGAACTGTCGGATGTGGAACGCGCGGTAGTGATCGACGGTACGTTGTACGGAATGGGGAAAAGCGCAGGAAACGCGCCGCTTGAGCTGCTTGCCGCTTATATGAATGACAATCTTGGAAAACATTATCACTGCAGCCAGCTTCTTGAAGCGATCGATGTCACGATGCTGGAACTGTACAAGCAGATTCCGTGGGGCTATTCCTTTAAGTTTTTCCTGTCTGCATCGAAGGACTGCCATCCTAATTATGTTACATACTTGATGGATAAGAAGAAATTGTCTGTCAAGTCGATCAATGAGATACTGGATAAACTAGAAGATGGCAAGAAACTGCTCTATGACAGGGATTATGCGGAGCGGCTTTATGTAGAATACCAGAAAACGGAGTGCGACGATTCCAAGGACAGGGCGCATCTGCGAAACTGGCTTAGAGACAGGGAGGTCATGCTGCTTGCACCGGGCAAGAATATTGTGGAACAGAGTGGCAGGATCAAGGAGTATCTGGCAGAAAAAGGCGCGGAGGATATAGTGAAGATCGCGATTAATTTTGTCCCGGCGGGCATCCCGGTGGATGCTGTTTTTATCAGCAATGCGAAGCGGTATGTCCCGTTGTCAACGAAACTCAGCCAGAGCGAAAATAAGCTGACCACCCTGGCGACTTCCAATGTGACCAAGGCATCGGGATCGTTTGACTATGTATTTAATTATAGCGCACTTCTTGACGAACAGGCATTGATTGTGGATAATCCGATGATTATGCTGTTTAAACTGCTTCGAGAGGCGGGTGTGGCGCATGTGTCGCTTGCGGGTTTTGACGGGTATGTGAAGGCGGATGCCCCCAACTACGTGAATCCGAACATGGATCATTCTTTCAGCCGTGAGAAGGCGCAGGAGATCAATCGGGATGTTGTGGACAGTATTAAGAGACTGGGTGCGCTGGAATTTGCAATGGAGTATATTACGGATACGTTATACCAATCATAACAGCATAGGAAAATGCAATTTATATTTGCAGACAAAGGATACAAATCGCGAGGAAGGAACGAATACTAAGATGAAAATAAAAGTAGCGCAATATGCAGCGCAATTTCTGGCGGAACATGGCGTGAGGGATGTATTTACTATCACGGGCGGCGGGGCGATGCATTTAAATGATGCGATCGGGCATCACGAATCATTGCATTGCACGTACAACCATCATGAGCAGGCGTGCGCTATGGCAGCGGAAGGATATGCCAGACTGACGGGAAAAGCGGCGGCGGTCTGTGTTACTTCCGGGCCCGGCGGTACGAATGCGATCACGGGCGTGCTGGGCGGATGGCAGGACTCGATTCCAATGTTTGTTATTTCGGGGCAGGTAAAAAGGGAGACAACCACGTGGTCTGCCTCTGTGCCGTTGCGGCAGCTGGGCGATCAGGAATTTCAGATCATAGACTGTGTGAAGGGAATGACGAAGTACGCTCATATGATAACAGAACCAACAGAGATACGGTATCATATGGAGAAGGCGTGGTATCTGTGCAATCATGGCAGGAAAGGTCCTGTATGGCTGGACATTCCTTTGGATATTCAAGCGGCAGTTGTGGAGGAGAGAATGTTAAGGGGATTTTCGGCAAAAGAAGAGACAATGGATTCCATGAGCGGCAGGGAGATAATGGATATCTGTGAAAACCCGGTGTACGACAGCCGCCTGACAGAGCGGATCGTTGAGAAGGTCAGGGAGGCAGAACGGCCGGTTATTCTGGCAGGGACCGGAGTGCGGCTGTCGGGAGCTTATGATGAATTCCTGAAATGTATTGATTCGTTACAGATTCCGGTAGTGACGGCATGGAATGCACATGACCTGTTGTGGGACGAGCATCCTCTTTACTGCGGCAGGCCTGGGAGCGTCGGGACAAGAGGGGGCAATTTTATTGTCCAGAACAGCGATGTGCTTCTGGCGCTGGGATGCCGGATGAATATCCGTCAGATCAGCTATAATTATAAGGAATTTGCTAAGAATGCTTATAAAATTGCAGTGGATATTGATGAGGCGGAGCTGAATAAACCGACAGTAGATATTGATATGAAAATTCATGCCGATGCTGCAGACGTGATGAGTGACATTAGCATCAGAGATTTGGATTCGGGGGATCATGTAAAATGGCTGCAATGGTGCAGAAAGACCAATGCAAAATATCCGGCAGCATTGCCGTCCTATTATGAGAAGAAGTCGCCGGTCAACCCGTATGCATTTATCCATGAGTTTTCCGAGTGCCTTGCAGAAGGGGATAAAGTGATCTGTGGTAACGGGAGCGCCTGTGTTGTCACTTTTCAGGCGATGCAGATCAAGAAGTCGCAACGCTTGTTTACCAATTCCGGCTGCGCGGCGATGGGGTATGGATTTCCGGCGGCGATCGGATGTGCGGTGGCGGAGCGAGGGAAAAGAGTGGTCTGCCTGGACGGCGACGGCAGTTTCCAGATGAATATTCAGGAGCTGCAGACAGTCGTATATAACCGTCTGAATCTTAAGATTTTTATATTGAACAATAATGGATACCATTCGATCAGGCAGACGCAGACGAATTTGTTTGAGCCGCCGCTTGTAGGGGTCTGTGACGGCAATGGGATAAGTTTCCCGGATATGGAGAGGATTGCGTATGCTTATGATATCCCTTATGTGAAAATTGACAGGATTGAGGATATTTCTGTGAAGGTGCGGAGGGTCCTGGATACGGACGGGGCAGTTTTGTGTGAAGTGGTTCTTGATCCCGAACAGAATTTTGAGCCGAAATTGTCATCCAAAGTATTGCCCGATGGCAGGATCGTATCGCCGGAGATCGATGATATGTATCCGTTTCTGCCTAGGGAGGAGTATGTGGGGAATAAATTATGTTAGTATAGATATAGAACGGTGTTGGGATTCGATTGAGTTTTTATGTACATTGGAAGAGTGCAGGGGAAAAGATGGATACAGAAAAAGGGAAAATGCGAGAGCAATGGATAGATTTTTTGAAAACACTGGCGATGATAGCGGTTTTACAAAATCATTTACCAGAGAATGCTCAATTGTATAATATATCATATTCTGTTTTTTCGGTTTCTCTGTTTGTTTTATGTGGTGGTGTGACATCGGTAATTTCGTTAGCGGATCAAACGGCTTTTGAGTATGGGACTTATATACGAAAGAAGGCTAAACAAATTCTTTTTCCATATTTTGTGGCTACATGCGGATATGCTATTTATGATAGGGGGGGGGTACTGGACGTTTTTTATATGTTTGATAAACTGATAAATTTTTCATATGGTTCCAACGGACATATGTATTATCTGGTTTTCTATATTGAATTGATTTTAGCAGCGCCTATATTAGTCAGATTATATAAAAAATATGAAAAAAGAGAACTGGTACAGGTAAGTTTCCTTGTATTTAGCGCTATGTTAGCCTATGTATTTGAAAAGTACACTTACTTGGATAAGTTTGCATTAGGAAGCAGGTTTTTGTTTGGAGGCAGTTATTTTTTTGTATTTAATTTAGGAATTTATATTTATTTACACATAGATTTGTTAAATAAATTAAAAGTAAAGGCAGTAGTAGCTGTTGTAAGTATATGTGCACTTATTTATATTGTGTCAGAAGAATGGTATTTAGTCTGGTGGTCAAATCCTCCCTCTGTAAAATTAATCATATATACAGGAGTGGTGTTTTTACTGAATTATAGTTGTTTTACACTTGTACAATGTTTTTTGGAGAATACAAATTTGGAAAAAGCTGTTAAATTTGTTATAGGATTGTTGTGTGCGATCGGAAGATATTCTTTATATATTTATTTGTGGCATATGATGTTATTAGATATGCTGATAGAGCAAGGATTGTTTATTAAGCCATCGATGGCATTTGGGGAAAAAATAGCTATTAGCTGTTTTATATTATATTTTCTTTGTTTAATATGCATTGTATATAAGAAAATAAAAGATATAGTCTGCGGTTATTTGATTTAGTATCCGCCTTAGTTTCAAGTGCTGGTGAGTATTTTAAAAATAGGAATTTACATTTCCGGATTACATTAAATAGAAGAACGGGCTTTAAGGCTTACAAAAACATAACAGAGTATTTTATGGAAAAGTGCAATCATATGAGGGAGATATATTATGCAGATAGTCATCTTAGCAGGCGGACAGCGAAGTACGATCAGTAACGAGCAGGAAGGCATTCCGAAACCGATGGCAGAGATTGGCGGAAAACCGATGCTCTGGCATATTATGAAGAGTTTTTCCGCCTATGGCTTGAATGAGTTTATCGTTTGCGGCGGATATAAGGTGGATATGATCAAAGAATATTTTATGGACTACTATATCTATCAGTCAGATATCACGGTGGATCTTAAGACGAATACAGTTAAGATACACAAGAACCGCACTGAGGACTGGAAGGTAACGGTGGTGGATACCGGGCTGTATTCTTCCACCGGGCAGCGTGTGGCAAGGATACAGGAATATATCAATGGTGATACGTTTATTGTTGCATCTGGCGACTGTCTTTTTGATATTGATGTGAATCGAATGATCGCATACCACAATGAACAAGGGAAGATAGCAACCATGGCAGTTGCCAGACCGACCGGACGTAATGAGGCATTGGATATCGACGAAGCGGGATTGATCAAGAAAATACAAAAAAATGCACCTGTGAATGAGGCATGGACGAATGCATGGCTGTATGTGCTTGACAAGAAAGTCTTTGACAGTCTGCAAGGGGATTACGCATTAGAAAATCTTCTGACAGATAATCTTTCCGGCAAGGGCGAGCTAATCACATATAAGCACAATGGTTTCTGGACGCCGGTAGAGACATACCGTGACCGGGTGAATATGGAAAATCTCTGGAATGCAGGCATTGCGCCGTGGGTGAGGGTTTTATGAAGGTAGTAATTTTAGCGGGCGGCAAAGGAAGCCGGATCAGTGAGGAATCGGTGTTAAAGCCGAAACCGATGGTTGAGATAGGCGATAGGCCGATTTTATGGCATATCATGAAGATATATTCTGCATTCGGATATCATGATTTTATCATATGCTGTGGTTACAAGGGGCATATGATAAAGGATTATTTTGTCCATTATTACATGTATCAGTCGGATGCCACTTTTTATCTGAAAGAAAAACAAAAAGAATATCATCATTCCACCGCAGAGCCGTGGTGCGTCACGCTTGTCAACACCGGGCTTGAGACATTGACGGCGGGGCGCATCTTAAAGATCAGGGATTACATCGGCACGGACGAAACATTTATGCTTACCTACGGTGATGGTGTAGCGGATGTGGATATTCCGGCGCTGTTTGCTTTTCATAGGAAACATGGCAGGGTCGCAACGATCACGACGACTCAGCCGGCTGGACGCTTCGGAGCGATCAAGATTGATGAAGACGGGCTGATCGAGAGCTTTAAAGAAAAGGCAAGAAAAGACCAGTCGTGGGTAAATGCCGGATTTATGGTATTGAATCGGGAAATATTTGATTATCTGGGGGACGGTTCACAGATGTTGGAGGCTGAGCCTTTTGAAAGGCTGGCGGCGGACAGCCAGATGGCGGCATACAGGCATCCGGGATTCTGGTCGCCGATGGATACGGTGCATGACAGGGCGTATCTGGAAGGGCTGTGGAGCAGCGGGCATGCGCCGTGGAAGATTTGGGAGTCATAGAGGCAGGCGGAAGAATGTAAAACATCAAAGTCTTAATAATCAAATAGATTTAAGTTGGATAGAGTCGATATGGAGGAGGAAATTCAAGTATGAAAGATATGCTTATATGTTTTAAGAGAGGAACACTAATTGATATTATGAATTATGGGCTTAGCCGCATTCATTATGATTTTTTTACAGGCGGTGGTATAAGTGGATATGATAATAGATATAAGTCGCAATTTGGACAAGATTTTTTCTTAGACAGATATATTTTCCAGAAAAAAGAAAAAGGGTTTTTTATTGATGTAGGAGCTAATCATCCAGTTAAATTGAACAATTCATTTTTCTTTGAGAAAACACGATATTGGAGCGGGATAGCTTTTGAACCACAGGATAGCATGAATCGTCTGTGGGAGGGGGGGGTACGGAGCACGGAATGTCTTCCTTATGTGTTGGGGGATGTTGAGTGCGAGGTAGACTTCACTGAAATGGATGCACATGTTATGTCGGGAGTATCGGATGTTCTTAAAAAGAAAGATGACAACCGCAATAAGAAATATAAAGTTCAACAAAAAAGATTATCGGATATCTTGGAAGAGCGAAATATTAAAGAGGTGGATTTCATGTCCATAGATGTGGAAGGATATGAAATGCAGGTTCTAAAAGGTATAGATTTTGATAAAGTAAATATTCAATGTATAGTTATTGAAAATGATAAGTATAAACGAGGTTTGGGAAGTAATCGGTTAAGACGGTGGATATGCAAACACGGTGATTATGTGTTGATTGCAAGACTAACATCGGATGATGTATATGTCAAAAAAGATTTTTGGGAGAGCATCTGCGCCGAGATAGAAAAATGTGTCGTTTCATAGAGGAGAGTAAAGTATCATTAATGAAAGGGAAAGCATGTATTGAATTATTTAATACATCCTTATGAAGGGAAAATGAATCAAAAGACAGAACAACAAGCAAAAGAAGAAATCTTAGGGCTGGTAAAAGAATACTGCGAGACATACCATAATATGAAGAAACCTTTTGAGGAAGGACAGCGTATCCCCTATGCGTCCAGAGTGTACGACAGTGCAGAGATGGTCAATCTGGTGGACAGCGCACTGGAATTTTGGCTCACCGCAGGAAGGTATACGGATCAGTTTGAGCGGCAGATGGCGGATTATCTGGGCGTGAAGCACTGTGCGCTTGTCAATTCCGGTTCGTCCGCGAACCTGCTTGCTTTTATGGCGTTGACATCTCCTTTGCTGGGGGAGCGCGCAGTGGAGAGGGGCGACGAAGTGATCACGGTGGCGGCAGGTTTCCCGACAACGGTCGCGCCTTTGATTCAATATGGCGCAGTTCCCGTGTTCGTGGATGTGACGATCCCACAGTATAATATTGATGCAGCCATGCTGGAAAAAGCGCTGTCGGATAAGACCAAAGCGGTCATGATTGCCCACACACTGGGAAATCCTTTTGACCTGAAAAAAGTCAGTGAGTTTTGCAAAAAGCATAATCTGTGGCTGGTGGAGGACAACTGTGATGCGTTAGGGTCGGAGTATACCATCGGCGGGGAAACCAAACTGACAGGAACGATCGGGGATATCGGCACTTCCAGCTTCTATCCGCCGCATCATATGACGATGGGCGAGGGCGGCGCAGTATATACGAACGATTCGCTGTTGAATAAGTGTATCCGCTCTTTCCGCGATTGGGGCAGGGATTGCGTGTGCCCTTCCGGACATGACAACTTATGCGGACACCGTTTTGACAGGCAATACGGCGAACTGCCTTTGGGGTATGACCATAAGTATGTCTATTCACATTTCGGTTATAATCTGAAGGCAACGGATATGCAGGCGGCGATCGGATGTGCACAGCTTGAGAAGTTCCCGGCTTTTGTGGAGCGGAGAAGGCATAATTTTAACCGTTTGAAAGCCAATCTGCTGGCGGCGGACAGTGCAGAACATATCTTGGACAAGCTGATTCTGCCGGAAGCGTGTGAGGACTCCGATCCGAGTTGGTTTGGATTTTTAATCACCTGCAGGGAAGGGACGGACCGTAACAGAGTCGTGCGGTATATGGAGGAACACGGCATTCAGACGAGAATGTTGTTTGCGGGCAATCTGACCAAACATCCGTGCTTTGATGAAATGCGCGTCACAGGTGAGGGATACCGTATCGTTGGGGAACTTACGAACACCGACCGTATTATGAGAGACACTTTCTGGATCGGCGTCTATCCGGGCATGACAGATGAGATGATAGATTATATGTCGAAAACACTGATTGAGGCAGTGGGGGAGTAATGGCATGTTTGATTTCGGCTTAGATTTTTATAAAGATAAAAAGGTTCTTGTGACCGGGCATACTGGATTTAAAGGGACATGGATGTGTGCGGCGCTGGTTCGGGCGGGTGCGCAGGTGACGGGTTATGCGCTGGATGCGCCGACAGAACCGAGCGTCTATGAACTGAGCGACATAGGCAGGAAGATTCATTCCGTCATTGGGGATATCAGAGACTTGAAGCATTTGCAAAAGACGTTTGACGAGGCGAAGCCGGAAATCGTTATTCATATGGCGGCACAGCCCATTGTGCGGGAATCCTACCGCAACCCGGTTTATACTTATGAGGTGAATGTGATGGGGACAGTCAATGTGCTTGAATGTGTCCGCACACATCCGTGCGTCCGTTCTTTTGTAAACGTTACGACGGACAAAGTGTATCTCAATAAAGAATGGGAGTGGGGATACCGCGAGGAAGAAGAGCTGAATGGCTATGACCCCTATTCTAATTCCAAATCGTGCTCTGAGTTAGTGACAAGCAGTTATCGGAACAGTTTTTTTAGAAGCGCGGAGGGCAAAGAAAGGGACGCATGCCCGGCGGCAGTATCGACCGCGCGTGCAGGCAATGTGATCGGCGGCGGGGATTTTGCGATAGACAGGATCATTCCCGACTGTGTCAGGGCGGCGTTGGAAGGCAGGGAGATCATCGTTCGTAATCCTTATTCTACAAGACCGTACCAGCATGTATTGGAGCCGGTGGCGGTTTATTTGATGATTGCCGCGAGACAGTATGAAGACAGGAAGTATGAGGGGAGTTACAATGTGGGACCGGATGAGACGGACTGCTATTCAACCGAAGAGCTTGTGACGTTGTTCTGTGAGAAATGGAATCAGGCAACCGGACAGAATATTACATGGAAAGAAGAGTCTGACGGCGGACCGCATGAGGCTAATTTCTTGAAATTAGACTGTTCTAAACTGAAGAGGGCTTACGGGTGGAAACCCGTGTGGAATGTGGAAGAGGCGATGGAGAAGATCGTTGAGTGGACGGTGGCGTATCATAACGGCAAGTCTATGGAACAGATCATGGAAAAACAGTTGAGTGAATTTCTGGAAGGTTCAATCTAAGAAACTCACAATGTAATCATGAAAGAAGAAAGTGAAAAAGAATCACAAAAAGGAAACAAAATAACATGAAAAGCATAACTATCTCCGGTCCTACCGGCGCAATCGGCATGGCACTGATTGAGAAATGCATTGCAGAAAAGACCCATGTTCTGGCAATCTGCCACAGAGGCTCCGGAAGAATCAAACATATCCCCGATTCCCCCTATGTCAAAGTCATAGAGGCGGACTTGTCCGAGTATAAGGATTTGTACCGGAAGGAAACCATAACGGAAAAATACGAGGTCTTCTATCATTTTGCATGGAGCGGAACGGTGGGGGATGCACGAAACGATATGCATCTGCAGACCGGCAACATAGCGTGTACGATGGATGCGGTAGAGCTGGCGCAGCGTCTTGGCTGCCACACTTTTATCGGGGCAGGGTCACAGGCGGAATATGGGAGAAAAGAAGGCAAATTGAAACCGGATACGCCCGCTGACCCGGAGAATGGCTATGGCATGGCGAAGCTGTGCGCGGGTCAGATGAGCCGCATAGTGTGCCGCCAGAAGAATATGAAACATATCTGGACGCGGATCTTAAGCGTGTACGGACCCTATGACGGAGAGGGAAGCATGGTCATGAGCGCGCTCCGGAAGATGCAGAACGGCGAACCTACCGCATTTACCCATGGGGAACAGATGTGGGATTATCTGTACAGCAAGGATGCCGCTGAGATATTTTACGCGCTTGGGACGCAGGGAGCAGACGGCGCGGTCTACTGTGTCGGGAGCGGACAGGCGCGGGAGTTAAAAAGTTATATCAAAGATATTTACCGTGTGGTTATGGAAAGCCGAGGGCAGCAGGTTACGGAAGACGACTGCGAATTGGAGCGCAGGCTGGGGATCGGCTTGATTCCGTACAGCGAGAAACAGGTGATGTATCTGTGCGCGGACACCACATTGCTGGAACAACATATTGGCAGGCTGGGCGGCACGGATTTTTGCCAGGGCATACGGAGTATTTTAGAGGGCTGATATGCAGAAAGTATCTTTATTGATTACAACCTACAATGTGAAGGAACATCTGGCGGTGACGTTAGACAGCATCCGTGTGCAGGATTATGCGTCGATCGAGGCGGTCATTGTGGATGGGGGATCGCAGGATGGGACGCTCGACGTGATCCGTGAATTTGCGGCACGGTATCCGGTTTGTGAGAGCCGTGAGGGAGAGCAGGGCATGGAGGGACAGGCTCTTACAGTGCGCTGGGTTTCCGAGCCGGACAGAGGGCTGTATGATGCCATGAACAAGGCATGGACAATGTGCAGCGGGGATATCGTGGCAGTATGCAATGACAGACTCTGCACACCGGACGCGGTCACGAAGCTGGTTCGGGCAATCGAGCAGGGCGGCGCGGACTGTATCGGCGCACACTCCGATCTGGTCTATATGGATGGCGAGAAAGTCGTTAGGATCTGGCATATGGGAGAGGGCAAATTGTCAGAAGGCTGGATGCCGGGACATCCCACATTGTTTCTGAAACGGGAAGTTTATGAGAAATACGGCATCTATGATATCCGTTACCGCTGCGCAGCGGATTATGAGTTTATGGTTCGTTTCCTAAAAGATGAGAGAAATCGTCTGGCATATGTGCCGGAAGTATTGATCGTCATGTTTTACGGGGGGACAAGCAATGCCGGGCTAGGTAATTACCTGGTATCTTTCAAGGAAGGATATATGGCGCTTAAGAAAAATGGAGTGCCGCATCCGCTTCTTATCACAATTAAGAGGACTTTCCGGGTGCTTCGGCAGTTTTGATGTGATTAGGAGTCGCAATGGAATGAAAAATCTGTTATAATAAAACAGGCATCACGATTAAGGACGGAATTTTTTATATAATAGGGTTCGGGTGTCAAAATTCACAGACGGAATACTAAGAAAATCTCAGTCTCCTTCACAGGACAACTGCGTGAACTTTTTGTGCAATCTGCCAGCCAAGGTTTATCGAAAAGGCTTTTGACACCCGAAGCATAATAGGAAATTGTATCGATGAAGCTAAGATAATCGCGAAACGATTTTTTTATATTATAGGAAATTCCTTCAAAAAGTGGAAGAAGCGAAGGTTCTTCCCAAGATAATCGCGAAGCGATTTTCTTGTATTATAGGAAATTCCTATGCTTGAATTTAGGAAAAATAGAATTTGTTTACAAAATATAAATCGGGAGGATAAGTGAATGAAAATAACAGTGGCAGGAACCGGATATGTCGGGTTGGTGGCAGGAGTGTGTTTTGCGGAGAAGGGGCATGACGTTACCTGTGTGGATGTGGATGAGAAGAAAGTTAAAATGATGGAGAGCGGGATTTCCCCTATCTATGAAGAGGGTCTGGAAGAACTGATGCAGAAAAACAACGCGACAGGGCGGCTGCATTACACGACCGATTACAAAAACGCCTACAAAGATGCGGATGCGATCTTTATTGGAGTGGGAACACCGGAGCAGCCGGATGGTTCTGCGAACCTGAGTTATATTGCGACGGTGTCAAGGCAGATTGCGGAATCTGTGGAACAGGATTGTCTCGTGGTTGTCAAGTCCACTGTCCCGGTTGGCACGAACGATAAGGTTGAGCAGTTTATCAAGGACTTCCTGACGCGGGATGTGAAGATTGAAGTGGCGTCCAATCCGGAATTTCTGGCGCAGGGATCGGCGGTGCATGATACGCTTCATGCGGCAAGGATCATTATCGGTACGGAGAGCAAAGAGGCGGAGGCGAAACTCAAGAAGATCTATGAGCCTTTCGGGCTTCCGATCGTGTCTGTCAACAGGCGTTCGGCGGAGATGATCAAATACGCCTGCAACGATTTCCTGGCACTCAAGATTTCATACATGAATGATATCGCGAACTTGTGCGAACTGGTAGGCGCGGATATCGATGCGGTGGCGGAAGGCATGAGTTACGATGCGAGGATCGGGGCAAGGTTTTTGAATGCCGGCGTGGGTTACGGCGGGAGCTGTTTCCCGAAAGATACCAAGGCGCTCAAATACCTCGCAAGGCAGAACGGATATCAGCTGCGTACCGTGGAGGCGGCGGTGGACGTGAATGCGGAGCAAAAGACGAAGCTGTTCCACAAGGCGAGCAACCGCATGATTACTTTCCAGAATCTGAAAGCAGCAGTGTTAGGGCTTGCTTTTAAGGCGGGTACGGATGACTTAAGAGAGGCTCCCTCGCTGGATAACGTGCAGCTTTTGCTGGAGGGCGGGGCAAATATTTACGCTTATGATCCTGTAGCGGCAGATAATTTCAAGAAGAAGTATCCGGAAGGCAGGATCGGGAGCGGGACAATCCAATATGTCGGGACACCAGAAGAAGCGCTTACAGGCGCAAACATCTGCTTTATCTTTACGGAGTGGGGAGAAATCAAGGCGATATCTCCGGAGACTTTCAAGGAGAAGATGCAGATACCGCTCGTGTACGATGGACGCAACCTGTTTGCCTTGGAGGCGATGAAAGATGCCGGCGTGGAATATTATAGTATCGGGCGATAGAACGGAGTGCATGGACGGAGTCATTTATTGCTGGCAGGAATGACAGGATGAATTTCAAATAGGAGGAAATATGAATCCACTGAATAGCAGCAAGGTCTATCTGATAACCGGCGGCGCCGGATTTATCGGTTTTCACTTGTCGAAGAGCCTTCTGGCAAAAGGCGCGAGGGTCATCGGGTTTGACAACCTGAATGATTATTATGACGTACAGCTCAAAAAAGACCGTTTGGCTCTATTGAAACAATATGATCATTATACCTTTATCAAAGGCGACTTAAGCGACAAGGGTGATGTGTTCCGTCTTTTTCAGGAGTATGCGCCTCATGTCGTAGTGAATCTGGGTGCACAGGCGGGGGTGCGGTACAGCATCGACAATCCGAATGCTTATATGCAGTCTAACATGATAGGGTTTTTTCATATTCTGGAGGGATGCCGGTATTTTCCGGTGGAACATCTTGTTTACGCGTCCTCCAGTTCTGTGTATGGCGGAAATGAGAAGATTCCTTTTTCTACGGAGGACAAGGTGGACAGTCCGGTGAGCCTGTATGCGGCGACCAAGAAGTCCAATGAGCTGATGGCACATGCCTACAGCAGGCTGTACAACATACCGGCGACGGGGCTGAGATTTTTCACGGTATATGGGCCTTTCGGAAGACCGGATATGGCGTACTATAAGTTTACGAAGAAGATTCTGGCGGGAGAACCAATCCAGATTTATAATAACGGGGATATGTACAGGGATTTTACCTATATCGACGATATTGTGAAATGCGTGGAGAATATTCTCTGTAATCCGCCGGGGGACAATGATCAGGGAGTGAAATATAAGCTGTATAATATCGGCAATAACAAGCCGGAGAAGCTGATGGACTATATCGAAACACTGGAAAAATGTCTTGGCAGGACGGCTGTGAAGGAGTATCTTCCGATGCAGCCGGGCGATGTGTACCGGACTTATGCCGACGTTACGGAACTGATGCGGGATTATGATTTTAAGCCGAATACCACGATCGAAGAAGGACTGAGTAAGTTTGTGGAATGGTATCGTAGGTACTATAAGGTATAAAGCAGCTGGGAAAGGCATGATAAGCAATATTGCTGCAGTCAATGCGGGAAAAGGGAAGGCACGATAGAGGCATGATGGAGAAGAAAAGAGACATACCGGTACTGTATCTGGTAGTACCTTGCTATAACGAGGAGGAAGTCATTGAGAAATCGGCTCAGGCACTGGCGGATAAGATCCGCCGTCTGCTGCAGGCGGGACGGATCGCGGCAGGCAGTAAGGTCATGTTTGTGAATGATGGGAGCAAAGACCGCACACTGGAACTTTTGCACGGGGCTGCAGCGGAGGATACGATCTTTTCGGTGGTCAGTCTGGCAGGCAATTATGGGCATCAGAGTGCGATTCTTGCGGGCATGATGATGGCAAGAAAGTATGCGGATGCTGTGGTGACGATCGATGCGGACTTGCAGCAGGATATTGAGGCGTTGGACAAATTTCTGGACAGTTATATGGCGGGCAGCGAGGTGGTGTACGGCGTGCGCAACGACAGGCATTCTGACGGCATCTTCAAGAAGGGAACCGCGACATTATACTATAACCTGATGCATCTGTTAGGAAGCAAAGTCATTACCAATCATGCGGATTACCGTCTGATGTCCAGGAAGGCATTGGATGCGCTGGCGGAATATAAGGAGACGAACCTGTTTCTGCGCGGCCTGATCCCGACCATGGGTTTTTCTTCCGATGTCGTGTATTTTGATGTCAGGGCGAGGGAGGCAGGGCATTCCAAATATACATTAAGTAAAATGATGACGCTGGCGATGGATGGTATCACATCCATGAGTGTCAGACCTTTGCGGATGATCAGCGCCCTCGGTTTTATTGTATTTGTTTTCAGTGTTGTCATGAGCATTATCAGTCTGGTGGACTGGGCAAAGGGCAACAATGTTCCCGGCTATACGACGACCATGATTGTGTCGCTTCTGATCGGCGGCATTACGCTGCTTTCGCTGGGAATTATAGGGGAGTATATCGGCAAGATCTATATGGAGACCAAGCACAGACCGCGCTACATCATTGATACTGTGGTGTGGAGGGCGGATGAACATCTGTCCGCCGGACAAAACGGCGATAGGAATGATGCAGCGGAGCAGCCTTCAGACAGGCATACTGAGGAGGAAAATAAGGAAGACGGAGGAAACCGATAGAATGTTTCAGATCGATATTCATGCGGACGATTATGCGCTGACTGTCAATACATCAAAAGACATGCTTTCCTGTATGGAAAAGGGGCAGCTTGACAGTATCAGCATTGTGCCCAATATGTCCTGCTTTGATGAATGTGTGGAATTATTATATGCATCGATACCTTCGCTGCCGTTTCTGCCGAAGATGTCGGTGCATCTGGATTTTGTGGAGGGACGCTGCCTTGCGGGAGACGGACAGGCGCCGCTTCTTGCCGGAACGGGGAGTGGTGTGATGAGGCTGTCGTGGGGCGGCGTGTTTTCCTTATCTTATCTTCCGTGGAAACGCCATGCAGCGAAAGAACAGCTGAAAAAAGAGATCAAGGCACAGATTGAGAGGGTGCAGGCGGTGACCGTACATGCCATGGAGATAGCAAAAGAACATGGAATAGCGTGTGCACAACGTGGGCTTCGTATTGACTCGCATCAGCATGCGCATATGATCCCAGTCGTGTGGGATGCGCTGACTGAGGTGATTGCAGAAGAACAGTACCGGGTGGAGTATATTCGTAATTCTAAAGAAATGTTGAATGCTTTTCTTGCGGAAGTTTCACTGTGGAAGACATACCGTCCTGTTAATTTTGTGAAAAACAGGCTGCTGGCGTTTTATTCATACAAAGCAGACCGCTATGCCAAAGCGCATCATATGGAGCAGATGTATCTGTGGGGACTTATCATGAGCGGACATATGGATTATGACAGGATTGTCAGATTGTACCCAAAGATCAGCAGGAAGGCGGAACATGATAATAGGACACTGGAAATATTATTTCATCCCGGTCTGACACTTCCGGGAGAAGTGTCGGAAGAGATCGGCGAAGAGGCGGCGAGGGATTTCTATTTACGGGATGACCGGCATGTGGAGATGGAGGCGGTCAGCAGGATGAAAACGTTCCTTTCGGGTTTGTGAAACGAATCTTACAACGGGACGTAGTGCAGTTTGTCAATGCGGTCTCATCTCTTCCACTTCTGACCATAATATATCCGTGAAATACAGCGCTCCCTCCTCATTCAGATGGTCGGAATCCGAGAAGTATTCCAGATTTACATGAAATCTTTCGTCGTGGGAGTAGTCATAATAATTGACACCTGTGTCAGATGCAATTCTGGTTACGGTATCGTGAAATTCCTGCAGGAATTCCTGCGAAACCTGATCGGTGTAATATTGTGAGAAGGGCGTGGTGATCAGAACAGGCGTGATCTGGTTCTCCTTACAATAATCGATGATTGCATATAATTCCTCGATCCGTTCCGGCAGAAAATATTCTTCTTTGTTATCAAAATGCCTGCTATAGCGTTCCTGTGCCCTTCGGGCGAACTCTTCCACATCGATGCCATCGTTTGACGCATGGGCTGTGAGCGCGGTTTCCAGCTTAGGGAACAGTTTCAGGATATCTTTTCCGGCGGATAAGACCGGCAGTCTGTTCGCGATCAGATCCACATAAGGGTCATAATCCGGGATGTTTTCCGGTGACAGGAAATGATAGTAACGGATGCTCATCGCTTCTGCCTCGGCAGCGTTTACGACTTCGTTGTTGAAAGAAAAGTAAGATACGGGAATAAACAACACGCTGCCGTCAACCATATACTGTCCGAATTCTTTCAGGATGGCATAGTCATAGTTGTAACTCTGGCTTGTGTTGGCAAAATTAAAACATACATACCCGATGTTCTGGAGGTCTGTGTAATTGAAATCGTAAGCCCCGTGGGAACTGCCCAGGTTGCCGATATTGATTTCGGTATACTGTCTGCCGAGGACATCAAATTTAACGATATCTAAGTATTTTTGCGAATCGATTTCCTTATAGGGTTTATTCATTGCGCAAATGATCAGAATGGCAGCGGCGGGAATCAGAATGCACTTCAACAGAAAGCGTACCATGTCATATTTTTGATTTCTCATAGATTGTCATTCCTTTCTCATATCAAAATTGAAAATAAATAAATTCAGTCGCTACGCCTTTCGGGGCAAACAGGGCGATTATCACTAAGAATAATACGTATACCGGCCAGCGGACGAAGAATTTCTGTTTTGAAAATGTCTCGATCACATCATGCTTCAGGGAGAAAAGGTCGTAAGCGGCAAGTACTGTGACGGAAAGTAACATACCGAATGCGGCAGCGGATGAAACGCCGAGGCATATAACGGCAGTATGCAGGTAATTGCCGGGACGGGATGCGTCCCAGAAAAGCCGCGAGATAACCCACAGGGCGTCCTGTATTGTATTCGCGCGGAAAAAGATCCAGGTAAAACACAGGACAATAAACGTGAGAGGGAGCTGCCACCAGTGTTTCCGTCGTCTGACTTCCGTACCGTTTCTTTTCTTCGGATAAAGAAATGTTTCGATGATCTGCAATATGCCGTGGATACCGCCCCATAGGATATAGGTCAGGCTGCTCCCGTGCCAGAATCCGCTCACAAGGAAAGTGAGTAACAGGTTCAGACAGTTGCGCCAGCGGGGTACGCGGTTGCCGCCCAGCGGGATATATACGTAGTCCCGAAACCATGTGGAGAGTGATATATGCCAGCGGCTCCAGAACTCTTTGATGGAAAAGGAGAAATAGGGACTCTTAAAGTTTGTCATAAGGTCAATGCCGAATAATTTAGCACAGCCGATGGCGATGTCGGAGTAACCGGAGAAATCACAATAGATTTCTATGGCAAACATAACCGTGACGACGATAAAGGCGAGTCCCACGTAAGAGTAGACGTTATCATACAGTTTGTTGACGACCACGGCGAACACATCGGCAATCACCAGTTTCTTGAAATAGCCCCATGTCATGAGTTTCAGCCCATAAGTCACATTTTGATAGTCAAAAGGACGGCTTTTCTTGTACTGAGGCAGCAGGCTGTCCGCCCTTCCGATCGGTCCCGCTAACAGCTGTGGGAAAAATGACACAAAGAGGGCGTAATAGCCGAAATGACGCTCGGCGTGTATCCTGCCCCGCCAGACATCAATTAAGTAGCCCATGGACTGGAAGAAGTAGAAAGAGATGCCCGCTGGGAGCAGAATCCTTACCGTGAGCGGCTGCATGGTGAGACGTCCTGCACCGATCAGCAGGTTTATCCGTTCTATCACGGGATTTGCCGTTTTATAGAAGAGCAGGATCAGAATAAGCGACAGGATGCCGCCTAGCAGACAGCGTTTTCTGGCGGCGGCTGTCTGTGCTTTTTCCAGATTCAGTGCGAGTATATAGGTCAATGCTGTTGTCGCAAACAGCAGGATGCCGTAGCCGATATGAAGATTCATATAAAAAATATAGCTGGCGGCAAGCAGAAAAATCCATCTGTACTTGTCGGGTACGAGATAGTAAAGGATAAATACGATGATAATAAATATTCCGAAAGATACAGAGTTAAATAGCATGTTGGTTCTCCAGTCTATATGGCGCAGGCTTCGGGTGAGAGAAAATTGTAGGCATGCAGACTTTATGATATGCACTGCTCCCACCGGATGGCATGATTGAAACTATAAGCAATTTTACTTCTTTTGCGCGAAATATGCAAACCCCAAGTTACGACAGGAAATTTCGCATGTAAAAACAGTTTCTTTTCGATGGTTTCTATGGTAGAATTTGATTGATTCAGGAATCCTTATCTTTGGATGAAATGGTAAATTTCAGAAATTTTTGAGAATGGATGTAGGCATGGGAATTACATCATTTTATTTTTTATGTTTTTTTGCGGTTATTTTAATCCTGTATTATCTTATCCCCGGCAGTATGCAGTGGGGATTATTGCTGGTGTGCAGTATCGCATACTATCTTTTAAGTGGAAACGGGATGCTGATTGTCTATCCGCTGGTCTCGGTTACAGCCTGCTATGCAGGGATACGGATGCTGTCTGCCGTGCCGGAACAGGAGGGGAAGCGGCGCAGGAACATATTGATATTGACTATAATGGTCAATGTTGGTATTCTGGTTGTACTCAAATATGTGAATTTTGGCATCTATACGATTGACGGCATTGCGCGTCTGTTCGGCAGTTCTGAGGAACTGGTCAGGGGCGTGGATTTCTTGATTCCCCTGGGAGTATCTTTCTATACGTTTTCCCTGCTCGGGTATGTGGTCGATGTGTATTATGGGATCGCTAAGCCGCAGGGGAATTATTTCAAACTGATGTTGTATGGCATGTATTTCCCGGTGATCCTGTCCGGCCCGATTCTCAAGTACAGGGAGCACGGGGAACAGTTTTTCGTACCCCATGCGTTTGATTACCGCAGGGTGACAAGAGGCCTTCAGCGGATGGCGTGGGGGTTTTTCAAGAAGCTGGTGATCGCGGAGCGGCTTGGGATACTGGTGGATACGGTGTACGGTGAATACACGGAGTATCCGGGTGCATTTATCTGGATTGCCACGGCATGTTATGCCTTTCAGCTTTATACGGATTTTTCGGGCTGTATGGATATCGTGCTGGGGATGTCGGAGAGCCTGGGGATTCTTCTGCCGGAGAATTTTCAGACGCCGTTTTTTGCAGGCAGTATCGCGGAGTATTGGCGCAGATGGCATATAACGCTCGGTGTGTGGATGAAAGAATATGTATTTTATCCTGTCCTGCGCACGAAGTTTTTTACCAATCTGAATAAGTCGTGGAAAGCGAGATTCGGTAAGAAGAAGGGCAAGCAGTATGCGACTTTTGCCGCTATGTTTATGCTCTGGCTGACGGTCGGGATCTGGCATGGCGGAGATTGGAAGTTCGTCATTGGTTCGGGATTGCTCCACTGGTTTTATATCGTGATGGAGGAAGTTCTGGCATCGCCCTGTGCACGCCTTATGGAGAAATGCCATATCAATCCGAAAGGAAAAGGGATTGGCGCGGTCCGCATTGTGAGAACGTTTTTCCTGGTGTGTATCGGGGATCTTTTCTTTCGCGCCGCATCGGTTCAGGATGCTTTTGCCATGCTTAAGTATGCGGTGTCTGTCCGGAATCCTTCCGTGCTCTGGAACGGGGCGCTGCTGGGACTGGGGCTTGACTTGGTCGAGATCGGTATTGCGGCGGGAGCGCTTATGATTCTATATGTTGTGTCGCTGCTGCAGACTAAAGGTTCTGTCAGGGACAGGATAGCAGGCAGGGTGCTGCCGATACGATGGATTATCTGGTATGCGCTGTTGTTTGCGGTGATCCTGTTCGGCTGTTATGGTCCGGGGTACAGCGCGGGTGAATTCATCTACCAGGGATTTTGATAAAACGGATAGTAAAGAAGAAAATAATATGATAAAATAATCCATGTACCATATACAGGGATAATGATCGGAAGATTGGAAGAAGAGATGGATAAGATAGCAATTTTAGTACCGTGT
Source organism: Eubacterium sp. (assembly GCA_023663915.1). The sequence continues at coordinate 24,665 of JAMPGN010000018.1, forward strand.
TATAACGAAGAGAAGACGATTGCCAAAGTGGTGGGCGACGCGAGGAAAGCGCTGCCCGACGCGGTGGTTTATGTTTATGATAACAATTCGACGGATCGTACCGTGGAGCTTGCTAGGGAAGCGGGAGCCATAGTGCGCCATGAGCATATGCAGGGCAAAGGAAATGTGATACGGCGCATGTTCCGCGAGATCGAGGCGGAGTGCTATATCATGGTGGACGGCGACGATACCTATCCCATGGAGTATGCGGGCGAGATGGCGGATAAAGTGCTTCACAACAATGCGGATATGGTAGTGGGAGACAGGCTTTCTTCCACGTATTTTACGGAAAATAAGAGGCCTTTCCACAATTTCGGCAATACGATCGTGCGAAGCAGCATCAACCGTTTATTCCACTGTGAGATCAAGGATATCATGACGGGATTCCGGGCATTCAGCTATGGATTTGTCAAGACGTTTCCTGTGTTGTCCACGGGATTTGAGATCGAGACGGAAATGACGATCCACGCCGTTTACAATAATATGCAGATCGAGAATGTGATCGTGGATTACCGCGACAGACCGGAAGGAAGCGAGTCCAAACTCAATACATTCTCCGATGGCTTTAAAGTATTGCGCACGATTGTGAAATTATACAGGGATTACAAGCCGATGGAGTTTTTCGGGCTGTGTGCGGCTGTTCTTGCTGCCATCGCGGTTATCTTGTTTATTCCGATCTTGATAGCATATGTGGAGACGGGGCTTGTCCTGCGTTTCCCGACGCTGTTTGTCTGCGGGTTTATCGGGCTTGCGGCAATACAGTCATTGTTTGCGGGATTGATTCTATCCAATATGGCGCTCAAAAACAGGCGCGATTTTGAATTTCGGCTTATGCTGGTGACACGAAGGACGAACCGTGTCGAGTAATTATTCTTCTGCCGGATGGAGCTGGTACACCATATAGACCGTATCCCCCGCAGTGAATGTGTCTGCGGTCTCACACTCTGCGTCATAAGTATGCCGGAAGTACATGATTACAGGGTGTTCGTCGTTATGCGGATCGTCCTGCAGGATAAAATAGGTATGATCGCTGTCAATCAGATCCTGACCGAAATTCTCCACGCCGTACTGCGCCAGTTTGGCCTTCGTGTTGGGATTGCAGGCAACGCCCCAGTTCGTATAGATAAAATTATTGTAGGTATCTAAAGTCATATCGAACGGCGATTCGCAGTAGTTCTCCAAAGTGCCGGAACTGTAAGTCCATATGTAGAGATTATCCGGATGGGAGTGGCAGTATGCCTTTAATTCTTCCCATGTATCCTGATGAATGCGGTAATTTGCATAGATATTGTTCTTTGTCATGAGCATGGATGCCGCGCTTAACAGGAACACGACAGGCAGGATCACTGCGTAACGTCTGGCGCGCCCTGCTTTTAACAGGTTAAAACTTAAGATTATGCCGAAAAGAACCACATAATCCATCGTGATCAAAGGCTGTATGATGCGTTTCGGGAAACGGCCTTCATACAGGACATAACCCCAGCTGACCATACGGCCGGTCCAATATAAGACATATACCAGCAGGGCGCTGTAATTGCGCTGCGCAAGTATCAGCAGCAGTGTCACGAGCATAAGGAATAATACGAGCACATTGGCGGGCTGCATGCCGTCCTCATAGAAAAAGACGAAGATACTGCCTTTGACGATGTTTTTCAGACGCGCGGCAGTATTGGTACGTGCAAGATAGCAGTCCCTTGCGATGTCGTGCATCTGTTTCCAGTCTTCTGCAGTCATTCCGTAGCCAATGTAAGGCGCTCCGCCCCGACGGTAAGCGTATGCTTCCTCGTCGATGCCAAGTTCCGTCAGGGCATCCGCACATTCCTCGTACTCCGGCCATGTATAGAAATCCCCGACCCGCTCCCTGTAGTGATTAATCTGACGAAAATCTGCCCATTTCTGTTCGGAGTATGCGGCGGCATTTAAGCCGTACAGGATTCCCATGCCGGTCAAAAGGATCAGCGCAAATCCGAGAAGTTTGCGTGCAGTTCCCACATAATTGTTCCGGTAAGCAATGAGCCACTTGGACAGCCAGAGAGTTCCAGCCATGGGGAGCATCAGATAGAAAATGTTCTGGCGCATACTGTAGGCAGTCCATGCGAAAAGGAAAGCCGGAATACAGCTTTTCAGAAAAGAGGCAGCGGGGCTGCTGATTTTGGCAGTGATAAAACAAAAAACGGCGGCTGCTGCGGCAAGACCGGCGGTGGTAGTGTACTGTGCCTCGGAGATCACGTTCAGATCGACAAGAAAGAAAAGGATACAGGTGAGCGTAAGCGCCGGTTTCCACGGCTTATCGGGGCTGTCATGCCGATACCAGATCTGCAGGCTGCGCCGATAAATCGCGTACAGGGCGGCAATCTGGACAGCGTGCTGGAAGATCCCGAACCACGGAATAAAGCTGCACAGGGTATATAATTTCGACAGAAGCCACGATAAAGGATATAAGAAAAAGAGCACATGCGCTTCCGGATAACCAAGATAGGCACCGGACAGGGCGCTGTACATGCCCCAGTCGTCGTTGATGCCGTCAACCGGTTTGATCCAGAGTATTTCGATCAGATAAAAGAGAACCACAAAAAGAAAGAAAAAAAGCCGCTGCTGCCATGCGGAGGGGGTAGAAGAAGTATGACTGGGACTTTCGTGCGTCAGGGCATCGGAGGAAAAAGACTGTGGGGACGCAGGCTGTGAACCTTGGGTAACGAGCGACATAGTGCCTTCCTTTCTTTTGTCTTTGTCTGCATAAGTATATGGTGCATATTTCCTTTTTTTTATTATATACTATAATATCATTATATACTACAATGCGGATTGGTTACAAATAGAAATAATGGTCAATTCTTAAGATTTATGAAAGGTTTCTTAATAAAAAAGAGAAATCCACCCAAAACATTTAAAAAGTGATATGCTGACTATGGAAGTTCATTATGTATTCGTATTTAAGAAAGGCAGGAGTGACAGATGGACAATAGGGGAAACACAAGAAAAAACAGACATAACAATAACGTGCTGCTGCTCACCGTGCTGATCGGATTCTGTATTCTGGCAATTATAGAGATCATCTACGGGCAGGCGCAGATCCGGATGGAGAAGGAGCGGCTGGCGCTTGAAGAGCAGAACCATCAGACGGTAGAGGAGCTGAAGGCAGAATGGAACCAGCTTAAGGGAGAACCCGATGTGGGTGAGGAGTCCATGCCGACGGCAGGTGTGGAACAGTCGGCAAAACCGGAACAGGAGAAGATACTGACGAATACGGAGGCAGCCTCCGCGTCCACACTGTCGCCGCAGCCGGTTTCTGTCTCGGACAACTCGGCGGATGGGAATTATGATATGCAGATTGTACTCCTTGGGGACAGTATCATGGACAATGAGGACGGCACGGTCGGAGTGGCGCAGTTAGTGGGAGAGCAGTGCAATGCCAGGGTATATAACATGGCGATGGGCGGCACGACGGCAGCTTTACTGGCGAATGAGAATGCGAATTTTGGGATGTGGGAGTCACGTTCCCTGCTCGGTGTTGTGCATGCGATCATAGGGGATATCAGCCCGGATATTTTTAACGGGTATCGCGCACGAGAGGTTCTTGAGGAATGCGATTTCAGCAAAATAGATTATTTTGTGATAGAATATGGTATCAATGATTTTCTTGCGCAGATTCCGATCAGCAAATATATGGAAAACGGAGAGGTCAGAAATATAGATGCCGGGCGGACTTATGCGGGTGCGCTGGATTCGGCAGTGATACATCTGCACAATGCTTTTCCCGACGCGAAGATCGTCATGATCGCACCGCATTTCTGTCAGATTTTTGATGGGGATAAATTCGTGGGTGACAGTTATTCGATAGACTATGGATATGGTTCCATGGTATCCTATGCAAGGGTCTGCGGTTATGTGGCAGAACAGCATAAGGAAGATGGCGTGATCTTTTACAACGCCATGGAAGAAGGCGGGATTGACGCATATAATGCTGACAAATGTACGGTGGACGGGATTCATTTGAATGAAGACGGTGCGCGGATCTATTCGGATCTTCTGATCAGGCTGATCAAGGCGGACTTTTTCCCGCAGGAATAGACGGATAAAACGATAGAATACGGTGGAAGATGATATGAAAGAACTGGAATATCCTTTTGACAGTGAATATATTTTGAAGAAATCCAAGAAGCTCAAGAGACAGCTGCTGGAAGAAGGAGACGGCTTTATCACGAAAAAGATTGCGGTACTGGGCGGCAGCACGACGCATGACATTATCAGAATACTGGAAGTATTTCTGCTAAACCAGGGAATACAGCCGATATTCTATGAGTCGGAGTATGCCCAGTACTGGCAGGATGCGATGTTTGACAATCCGGAGCTTATAAGTTTTGCCCCGGATTTGATTTACGTCCATACGTCAAACCGCAATATCACGCATTACCCGAAAGTGACGGATCCCGAGGAACAGATTGATGCCATGCTGGAAGAGCAGTATGGACATTTCCGCGTCATGTGGGACAAGCTGGCAGGGCAGTATCACTGTCCGGTGGTCCAGAATAATTTCGAGTATCCTTTTTACCGCATATTGGGTAATCAGGAAGCGGTTTACGCACAGGGTCGCATCCGTTTCCTGAACAGATTGAACGAGAAGTTTTATCAGTATGCGAGGGAGCATGAGAATTTCTACATTCATGATATCAACTATATGGCGGCGGCGTATGGTCTGGATAAGTGGTCGGATCCGTTCTACTGGCATATGTACAAATATGCGATGTGCATGCAGGCGATTCCGGAATTTGCCTACAATCTGTCCAGGATCATCAAGTCCGTGTTTGGCAGGAATAAGAAATCCCTCGTGCTGGATCTGGATAATACGCTGTGGGGCGGCATCGTGGGTGATGACGGCGTGGAGAATCTGGAGATCGGGCAGGAAACTTCGATGGGGCAGGTCTATTCGGAGTTTCAGGGTTATGTCAAGGCACAGAAGGACATCGGCGTGATGCTCAATATAGCGTCGAAGAATGAATATGACAATGCGGTCGCCGGTCTGAACCATCCGGACGGGATATTGAAACCGGAAGATTTTATTCTGATCAAGGCGAATTGGGAGCCGAAAAGCCGGAATGTAGCCGAGATCGCAAGGGAAATGGATATCTTGCCGGACAGCCTTGTGTTTGTCGATGACAATCCGGCGGAGCGGGAGATCGTGGGCATACAGGTGCCGGGCGTGTCGGTGCCGGCGATCGGAACGCCGGAGCAGTATATCCGCGTGCTCGACCATGCGGGATTCTTTGAAGTGACAAGACTGTCAGAAGATGATACGAAGCGGAATGAGATGTATCAGGCGAATGTGAAACGCAGGCAACAGCAGCAGAATTTCGGAGATTATAGGGAGTATCTGCTGTCGCTTAAGATGCGGGGGACGATCAGGCCGTTTGAGGCGATTTACATGGCGAGGATCGCGCAGCTGACGAATAAGAGCAACCAGTTCAATTTGACGACGAAGAGATATACACAGGGCGAGATCGAGCAGTTTGCAGCGGATGCCGGTTACATTACGCGGTATGGCAAGCTGGAGGACAAATTTGGTGACAATGGTGTCGTTTCTGTTGTGATCGGTAGGAAGGAAGATACGATCCTGCATCTGGAACTGTGGCTGATGAGCTGCCGCGTGCTGAAGCGCGATATGGAATATGCCATGATGGACAGCGTGGTGGATGCCTGCAGGGAATGCGGCATAGGGACAATCATGGGTTACTATTATCCGACCGCCAAGAATGCCATGGTGAAAGAATTCTATGCGTCGATGGGGTTTGAGAAGGTAAACGAGGCGGAAGACGGCAGCACGGTCTGGCAGTTTGTGATTCCGTCCGAATATGAGAAGAAAAATACGGTGATTGCCGTGAATGGGTGAGATGGAGCGGCGGAATCCGTGGGAAGTTATATGCAGCCTATGGGTTGCCAAATGATGGAAAACCCTTTATAGTACTTAGTGGACAGCAAAGTCTGCGAAGAAGGATGCGTCTGTGTGGGTTCTGTGTCATATGGAACCTCGCAGGTTCAGCAGGAATGGAGGAGCAAGATGAGCAGAGAAGAAGTGTTTGAGAAGTTGAACGAGGTGTTCCGTGATGTTTTTGACGATGAGGAGATTACCGTGACCGATGCAACGACGGCGGACGATATCGAGGATTGGGATTCCCTGGAGCATATCAATCTGCTGGCAGCCGTGGAGCAGGAATTTGGCATGAAGTTCAACATGGGGCAGGTAGTGTCCATGAAGAATGTCGGTGAGATGGCGGATATCATTATCAGCCAGATCGGGTGATAAGGTTTTCAGATCATTGGATCAGCTCGATCATTCCCATCGACGGACTCGTTAGGAATATGACTTTCCTGTCCTGCAGGGCAGGAGCGGGTGTCGGTTCATCGATGGCGAGAAACCCGTTTGACAGTAATGTTTCATAATCTTTTTCAAAATCCCCTGTCTCATAACAAATGTGATAGGGGCTGTTTTTGTATCTTTTTAACAGTCCGTAAACGACAGAGTCCTCGGACACCGGAGAGACCAGTTCGATACGGTATTCATCTTTTTCCAGGAAACAGATGTCCACCTTGCGGATATCATCGTATACGGTTTCCTGCACGATGCGGTAGCCCAGATTCTCAAAAGACCGGATCGCAGCGCTCATTTTCTTGACCAGATAACCGATATGATGTACTTTCAATGTCAGCATAAAAATCTCCCCTGTTGATAAATGTGGCAAAATTGTGTATAGTAGTTAATAAAACGGGCTTTGTTATAATGGTTCGGGTGTCAAAAGTTCTATCGTATAAGTTGTGAAGGCAGATTGCACAAAAAGTTCTCTTGTGTCGGGTT
>JAMPGN010000190.1 GCA_023663915.1 Eubacterium sp.
GCCTGATAGACACAAGCAGTATTCAGTTCATTGAGGCATACAATAATATCCGGCAAATCCTCTTCCATAAAAATATCCCGTATGGATTCCTCCACCGCAAAAGTGTTGGTGTCGTCGATGGATACGAGGGACAGTTCCAGCTCCAGTTCTTCCGCCTTTTCATTTTCAATCGTATCTTGAATGCCGGAACAAAGTATATTCTGCCCCGAATCCTGCGTGTTGACGCTCACAAGAACCATCACCTTGACGGGCGGGTGCTCCACTCTCTCCGTCCACATCAGCCTCTCCCCATTCTCGTCGTAGAGCGGGATAACCTCGACCTGCGCTTTCGGGAGCTGCTTCCTTTCCACGATCTCAAGCACCTGTCTGCCGTATTCCCTACCGAGATCGTAACTACCGATGCCTACAAAAGTGCATCGGTCGCTCTGCGTGTTGTCCCCGTACAGTGTGACCACCGGAATATCCTTCGCAACCGCCTCATTGATAAGCTGTGTCATCTCATCGCTCTCATCCGCCGCCACGATGATTCCATCTACTTCCGAGGCGATCGCGATCCGCATCATGTCCTCTCTGGAATAGTTGTGGTCAAAAGCCCCGTTTAGCAGATCCACATAACTATCCTGTAAGAGCCCTTCCTCGTATGCCCCCTTATAAACGGATTGCCAGAAAGACGAACTGTTGTCCTCCGCGATCATGATATAGTATTTGTCATAACGGCTGGGGTTGGATTCTTGCGTAAAGTGATCCACGTACATGTTGAAAGCAAACACGCCCATAATCATGGTCACAAACAGCAAAAATACTGTTATGCCTAGATAGAATGTGTATTTTTTTGTCGTGATTTTATCCTTATCCATAATAAAATTCTAGCCAATCTTTTCTTTGATCTTCCGATAACCCTGTTCAAGTACATCGAGCCGAATCTTCATTTTATCGATTCCATCCACATCCTTTAGAATCATGATGTGGTCTATTTTCTCATTCAGGAAACCGATATCCATTTTCAACGACTTGTTGACAACTTCCATCTCTACTCTCACTGCCTGAATTTCCATGTTGATATCAGACTCCATCTTGTCGATTTTGTCGCTTAGATGATCCAGTCGATTTTCTACCTTATCGAGTCTACTTTCTACTTTATCAAGTCTGCTTTCTACTTTGTCAAGTCTGCTTTCTAGCCTATCAATTTTACTGTCTAGTTTGGCTAAACCTCTGTCTACCCCATCCATACGCCCCATAAGCGCTAAAAACATTTCTTCATTGGTCATGTTTACCATCTCCTTGTTCATTAAGTTTACCTCTCTTTCTTCTTTCGGTCAACGCGGAACATTTGTTCAATTCGGAGTAAAATATTATCGGATTATCGTATACTTTTTCGCCGTCCAGTTCCGTTTCTGCCTGATAAATGTGAAAATATCGGTGACATACCAATGACTCCATAACATATGGACAGATTTTCACATAGATTTGCTTGATGCATATGAGTATACTATCTTTGTAAAGTATTGTCAATTAGGAAATTTTGTTTTCTTTTTCCTAAACCGGTAGCACAACAAAGGGGCTATGTCTCCATAGCCCCTCGTACATCGTATCATCTTACTATTATTTAAAAGGGATAACTCCGCCGTCGTAGGTATCGTTGATATAGTTTGTAATCTCATCGGATTTCAGCACTTCAACCAATGCCTTGACTGCCTCGTTGTTCTCGTTGCCCTCTTTGACCGCAATCACATTCACATAAGTTTTTGCCGCCTCGGAATCGGAACTCTCATACGCTATGGAGTCTTTGCTCACGGAAAAACCTGCTTCCATCGCATAGTTACCGTTTAAGACCACGAATGCAACCTCGTCTTTTACTCTCGGAACCTGCGCCGCCTCCAACTCCTGAATCTCAATTTCATTCGGATTGTCTGTGATATCCCTCACGGTCGCTTCCAGTCCCACACCATCCTTCAAGGTGATGATGCCGTTATCCTGCAATAACAGAAGCGCTCTCGCCTCGTTGGTCGTATCGTTCGGCACTGCGATCACATCGCCTTTTTCCAGAGTTGTCAGATCGCTCTTTGTGCCCGGATAGATACCGAAAGGCTCATAGTGAATGCCGCCTGCGTTGACAAGATGCGTTCCCTGCTCTTCATTGAAAGAATCAAGATACGGAATATGCTGGAAGTAGTTCGCATCGAAATCTCCGCTCTCCACTACCATATTCGGCTGTACATAATCGCTAAATACTTCGATCTGGAGATCCCACCCCTGCTCTGCAAGAATCGGCTTTGCCTGCTCCAAAATCTCAGCATGAGGGGTCGCGGATGCCGCAACGGTAATTGTTCCCTTCATTTCCGCTGCCCCGTCTGCCCCTGCCGCATCGTCCTGTGCTGCATCTTCTGCTGCAGGCGCCGTATCCTCTGCATCTGCTGTCTCCTGTGCCGCATCGTCTGCTGCCGGTGCTTCCTGCGCTGCATTGTCCGCCGCTGCACCTGCATCATCAGAACCGCCGCACCCCGTCAACGCTCCAAGCGTAAGCGCTGCTGTCAAAATACCTGTGATAAATCTTTTCTTCATAATACCTCTCCTCCTATTATGACTACCTTTTTCTTCTGTCCAGTTTCACCGACATCTTCATGCCAAGCGTCTGGAAGATCTGTACCAATACCACTAACAGCACTACTGCCACAAACATGATCTCTTTTTCATAACGGTAATAGCCGTAGCGCATGGCTATATCACCTAAACCGCCACCGCCGACAATGCCAGCCATGGCGGAATAGCCCAAAATTGTTCCGAGCGCAATTGTCACGCCCACCAGAATGGAAGTCCTCGCCTCCACTAAAAGCACATGGATGATAATGGTCATATTGCTCGCACCCATACTCTGTGCCGCCTCGATCACCCCGTGATCCACCTCGTTGATGGACGACTCGATCATACGCCCGATAAAAGGCGCCGCCGCGATCGTGAGCGGCACAACCGTAGCTGCCGTCCCGTAGCTTTTGCCGACAATCGCTCTCGTGAGCGGCATAAGCAGGATCAAAAGAATCAAAAATGGAATACTCCTGACCACATTCGCAATCACATCCAATATCTTGTAGACCACCGGATTCGGTTTGATGCCGTTTTGGTCCGTCACCGCGAGGGCGATCCCCATAGGAATGCCTAAAATATATCCAAACAAGGTGGACAAAAGCGTCATGAAAAGTGTTTCCTTCACGCCGTCCCACATCATAAGCGTCATTTCACTAGTCCACATAACCGTCCACCTCCTCAACCGCAAGTCCCCGCTCCGTCAGATACGTTTTCATGTCTCTCTGCATCTGCACGTCGTCGGGCAGGCTCAAGATCATTTCCCCTCTGGCGATGCCTTCCACATTCTTGGTATCTGCCCGTAAGATATTGATCGGCTGGCCAAACTTTAATACCATATTGGCAATGACCGGCTCGAAGGATGAATTGACCGAAAAAACAATGCGGATACAGCATTTGCCCTTCATCAGATCTTTCTGGTGTCCTTCCAGCGTGCGGCGTTCCTCGCCTCTGCCCTTGACAATCAGTTCCCTTGCCTCCTTCGTCTTCGGATGGGAAAAGATATCCGAGACCTTTCCCTGTTCCACCAGACGGCCATTGCCAATAATCGCCACATGAGAACAGATTTCCCGGACCACCGACATCTCATGGGTGATAATCACAATCGTAATGCCATACTCTCTGTTGATCTGTTTTAAAAGCTGTAAGATGGACTGCGTCGTCTGCGGATCGAGCGCGCTCGTCGCCTCGTCACATAGAAGAATCTTCGGGTTCGCCGCAAGTGCCCTAGCGATCGCCACACGCTGCTTCTGCCCGCCGGATAACTGTGACGGGTACGCCTTCGCCTTCTCCGTCATACCGACGATCTCCAACAGTTCCGCCGCCCGCTTCCTAGCATCTTTCTTACTCATAGCGCCTTTCTTGCCGCCGTCTTTTACTCCGACTCCGGCATACAAAAGCGGAAAGCATATATTGTCGGTAACATTTTTCTGCATCAAAAGATTAAAATGCTGGAAGATCATCGCGATCTCGGAACGCTGCGCACGAAGTTCCTTTTCCGACAAAGTGCTTAAATCCCTGCCTTCTATCTCAACCGTCCCCTGTGTCGGACGTTCCAAGAAATTCAGACACCGCACCAGCGTGCTCTTGCCCGCGCCGGACATACCGATAATCCCGTAGATATCGCCCGCCTGAATCGACAGATCGATATCCTGTAACGCCTCGACATCGGCATCTTTCGTCACAAACGTCTTGCTCAGATTATGTACTTCTATCATTCCCGCCATCTCATTTATCCTTTCTCGGCATGACCGCCAGAAGCGGTCTGCCGGATGTAATCCTTTATCCTTGACTAACTTTAGTATGTATGACGGGATTTGTCAAGTTTCTATGACCTTGAAACAATATTTCTGCCCTCGATTCAAGTGTCAAAAGCTCTTTCCATAAACTTTGACTGGCAGATTGCCGCGCTTCTATTCTATGGAAAACAGCGGCGTAGACAAATACCGATCCCCCGAATCCGGCAAAAGTGCAACGATCGTCTTGCCCTTGTTCTCCGGGCGTTTCGCAAGCTCTGTCGCCGCATGGAGCGCCGCCCCAGATGAAATACCTACCAGTATGCCTTCCTCCACCGCAATCGCTTTGCCCGCCGCAAAAGCGTCCTCGTTGGAAACCTTGATAATCTCATCGTAGATATCCGTATTCAGCACTTCCGGCACAAATCCTGCGCCGATTCCCTGAATCTTGTGCGCGCCCGCCGCGCCGCCGGACAGTACCGGACTGCTTTCCGGTTCTACCGCCACAATTTTCACATCGGGATTCTGCTCTTTCAGATACTCGCCAACTCCCGTGATTGTACCGCCCGTGCCGACACCCGCAACAAAAACATCTACCTTGCCGTCTGTGTCCTTCCAGATTTCCGGTCCCGTGGTCGCCTTGTGTATCGCCGGATTCGCCGGATTCACAAACTGCCCTAGAATCATGGAACCGGGAGTGGAAGCCTGAATTTCTTCCGCCTTGGCGATCGCGCCTTTCATTCCCTTAGAGCCATCTGTCAGGACCAATTTCGCTCCGTATGCCTGCAAAAGTTTTCTTCTCTCAACACTCATTGTTTCGGGTAATGTCAGGATCGCCTGATATCCTTTTGCCGCCGCGACTGCTGCAAGACCGATTCCCGTATTGCCGGACGTAGGCTCGATGATTGTCGCCCCCGGCTTTAACTTTCCTGCCTTCTCCGCCTCCTCAATCATGTTCAGTGCGATACGATCCTTGACGGAACCTGCCGGATTTAAATACTCCAATTTTACCAGAATCGTTGTGTCCGTGATCTCGTGGTTTTTCTCATAATTCACAACCTCCAGCAAGGGAGTGTTGCCAATCAGTTCTGTTGCGCTTTTCTTAATATCTGCCATAATCTCCTCCATTCCGAAACATCTATACTTGGTCTATTCCACAAATTTATAGAAAGCATATAACAAAGAAATGATCCAACCTGCTACAAAATAGTAAGGGAAATGTTTCATTCCATTTATTTCCTACTTTGTAACAGGAAAAATATCTAAGCTGTTGCGAAATAGCAGTGTAAATGCTTCATCCATTCTATTTCCTACTTACTTGGTAGGTTTTGTATGAATTGATGATACAGCTATGTTTTGCATTTGTCAATAGGGAATTTTGATATTTTTATAATCTTTTGAATTTCAAAAAATAAGGCAAATTCAACATAATTATGTGATTCTCGCTTTATGTCCTGTACTTTTCTGCCTCATTTGACTATACTGATTTATAATTTCAAAACAAAACCGCATTATGGAGAATCCAGATGAATCAGGAAAAAATCGGAAGTTTTATCGCCGCTGCGCGGAAAGAAAAAAATTTGACACAGGCACAACTCGCAGAGAAGCTGGGCGTAAGCAACAAAACCGTGTCCCGCTGGGAAACCGGTAAAAATATGCCGGATTATGCCATACTGGAAGAACTGACGACCGAACTTGGCATCACGGTATACGAACTGATCCGCGGTGAAAAGATCATCAAGGAAGATATCATCCGCGAATATGACCATAATCTCGTGAGCGTCCTCAAAGAATATAAGCGCATGAAAAAAGCGAAAAACATCCTTCTCACGCTCCTACTGCTATTGGCAGGCATCACCGCATGGCTTGCATGCATGCTCCTCCTAACGCAGGGTCTGCCATATGTGCTCAGTACGTCCGCCCAGATAGAAATAAACAGCGATATCGCACGCTATCATGACTATATCGGAGACAATGCACTTGACAAATACCGGAATAAATGGGATATGGATGAATCCATTTTCCCAGAACAGATTACTTCGGACATGAATGTCACAGACTACAAAATGGTCTATTACGACCCGTGGGATTCCCAATATCTGTCCTATCTTGTGGTAGATTATAACGATACTGCATGGAATGCTGAACTGGAACGATTAAAGAATTATCCTTCCACGGAATATATTGGCTATTATGGAGTATCCGGTTTTCATGCGTATGAACTGCTCGCGATTTATGCCGATGGCTATCACGGTTTCGTCTACGCTTTGGCTGACCGAAACAGTCAACGGATAATTTATGTGGAACTTATTTTCTGTAATTATTTTATGGATATCGATTATGAAGAATATATTCCCGCCGGATATCTGCCCGATGGATTTGATGCTGCGCCGGGGAATGCGTATCGGCAGGAAAAGTCAGAATAACCTGCTTATTATATGGAAACATAATTTTCATACCATAGAGGAACACTATGAGAAATCCGCATCAGACAGCCATTCTGATAAATTGCAAATCTTCGGAATTGAAAGGTATTATCATATAATGCCGCCAAATCACAAATTGGTAAAATATCCCTGATCCTTTGCTCTTTTTATATTCTTAATAATTGTCTTTCCACATAAAGTTGTTTCTTGATTAAAACTAATGTTTTCGTCAAAAAAACGGGATATTCGTTTCACTGAAATTTTTCCTGCGGTCATAACATCTACAGGATTTCTCCAATCACCAAGCTGCTTTACGATCTCGTCCGGATTTATTCTGGGTATACTTTGCAGATTTTGTAAAGTCAGGTATAAAGTTGACTTTCCTGCACCATTGACTCCTGCAATCAATACATATCTTTTCATTAAAAAAGATTCCTCTCTATTACCTGCTTCTGTCTCTGCTGTAAAAGAAAATTTCCTACTATCTCATAAAACTCTCTTTGTTCTTCTGTTTCCGCTTCCAAAACAAGCTGTAATGTATCTTCCGGTTGAAGATTTTGTATCTCATTATATATCATTTCATACTTTTTTATATCACACATATAAAAACCTCTATTTCTCATACACCATCAAATTACCTTTTATTATACCTCATATCATCTGCACAATTCAACAGCCTTACCTGCATATTCCATGCAGCCGCCTCATTTCAAGAATAAACTCCGTCGTCCCCTCTTCTAACTGCTTCTCCCCTGTGCATGTAAAGCCGTGTCTCTCATAGAACGATATTGCCCGTGTGTTCTTCTCAAGAACCCATACACAGTCACATCCCTTGTGTCCAATGGCATATTCAATCAGTTTCGCACCGATGCCCTGGTTTTCAAAAAAAGTATCGACATACAATTCCGTGATTCGGGTTCCCTCAACGTGCACCATCCCTTTTACAAATTCATCATCAAAAACCCATATATTTTCTAATTTATGCGGATTCTCAATATAATCCTTTGCCAGCGGATAGACCTGCATCTCTCCAAAGGACACTTGATCGTCCCGAAATATCCGTCTGTAATTCATCCGTTTTGTAAAAATCAATATCTCCGCTATTCTTGAGGCATCTTCTAACGTTGCACGTCTTATCATTGTATGTTTTCCTCTCCTCGCCTTTTCCTTTGCCACTGTATCATCACTGCCGCGCTTTATGGCGCAGTGCTTTTTTTCGGAATAAAATAGGTGTCCTTGTATGCTTTTTCCATTTTCAAAAGAGCAATCTTTTTATCGATACCCCCTGCATATCCGGTAAGGCTTCCATTCTCGCCAACAACTCTGTGACAGGGTATCATAATCGATATTTCATTACGTGCCACTGCACCGCCAACCGCCTGTGCCGACATTCTTGCAAGCCCTCTCTTCTTCG
>JAMPGN010000191.1:0-3230 GCA_023663915.1 Eubacterium sp.
TTTATCACGACGCAGGCGCTGGAAGACCGTTATCCCGGCAATACGCCGAAAGAGCGGGAATACCTCATTACCCGGGAAAAAGGCGCGGTCTGCCTCATGCAGATCGGCGATAAGCTGGCGAGCGGCGAAAAGCACGACGGACGCGCGCCGGATTACGACGACTGGAGTTTGAACGCCGACATTCTGGTCTACTTCCCCGTCCTTGATATCGCGCTGGAACTGTCCTCAATGGGCATCCGTGTGGATAAGGACGCGCTTCTGTCGCAGCTTGACAAGGCTGGCTGTCCCGAACGGGCAGACCTCCCGTTCCAGAAAGGCATCATCGACGAGACGCTTCCTTTCTCCATCGGCGGCGGCATCGGACAATCACGCATCTGTATGTTTTTCCTGCGCAAGGCGCATATCGGCGAGGTACAGTGTTCCCTCTGGCCGGAGGATGTGACGAGAGAGGCGCTGGCGAACGGGATCCAGCTGCTCTAAGAAAAATCATACAAAGCACGAGTCTCGGCATTCCGGTACTCGTGCTTTTCATAATACCCGATCAGCGTCCCGTCCGCATCCCGCAGAGCCACCATGTAAACATCCTTATTTTCTTTCTCATTATGATAAGTAAAGACGAGATTGTTTTCCCTGCTCTCCCTAAACCATGCCGCCACTTTTTGGATCATCTCCACAGAGTGCGGATTATGGCAGTCCAACAGGCTCTTTCCCACAAGCGCCGCGCCGCCCCGCTTCGCATACCGCTCGACCGCCGCCGGATTCATATAAATAATTTCATGATTTAAATTGCAGATCACCACCGCACATAGGTCCTGCTCCACGATACTCCTAAAATAAGGCGTCAAATTCTTTTCTTCCATCGAAATGTCCTCCTCTTTAAGCAATGTCCTCCATCTGCGCCGTATACAGCCGATAGTAATAACCTTTCTTCGCCATCAGTTCCTCGTGCGATCCTGCTTCCAGAATACCGCCCTCATCAATGTACATGATGCGGTCGCAGTTTTTGATCGTAGAAAGCCTGTGCGCGATGATAAAGGACGTCCTGCCCTGCATCATCGCGTTCAGCCCCTGCTGCAACGCCTTTTCCGTGTGCATATCGATGCTGGAAGTCGCCTCGTCCAAGATCAGGATCGACGGATCGCTGAGGAGCGTCCTCGCGAAAGAGACCAACTGCATCTGTCCCTGAGAGAGCAGCGACCCGCGCTCCTTTACCTCCGTCTGATAGCCGTCCGGAAACTTTCTAATAAATTCATCCGCGCAGACCGTCTTTGCCGCCTCCGCGATCTCTTCCGCCGAAGCGTCCAGCTTGCCGTAGCGGATGTTGTCCTCGATCGTCCCCGAAAAAAGGAAACTGTCCTGTAACATGATGCCCATGCCCGAACGCAGGGAAGCGATCGTCACTTTCGAAATGTCATTTCCGTCAATCAAAATCCTGCCGCTGTCCACATTATAAAACCGCGAGATCAGGTTTACAATGGTGCTCTTTCCCGCTCCGGTAGGTCCGACTAAAGCGATGCTCTCGCCGGGTTTCACGGTAAAGGAAACGTCATGCAGCACCGGCTTATCCGCCTCATAGCCAAAGCCCACATGCTCAAAGACCACCTCGCCTTTGATGGGCGGTATGGGAACCGCATCCGGCGCATCGTCCACCGTGACCGGTTCATCCATCGTCTCAAAGATACGCTCCAGATACGCGATATTATTGATAAAGTTATTAAAAATATTGCCCAGATTCATGATCGGCTGCCAAAAACGGGACGCGTAGGAAGTGATCGCCACGATCACGCCAAGGCTGGTCTCCCCCTGTCCCAGAATGATAAGTCCGAAGAGAAAGACAGCCGCCCGCACCCAGACGGAAATGTTGTCAATGCCGGGCCATACAAGGTTACTGTAGGTGACAGCCTTATACCATGCTCTTTTGCAACGGTCAGACAGCTCGGCAAACGTCTCCTCGTTTTCTTCCTCCCTCGCAAAGATCTGCGTGATCTTCGCACCCACGATATTCTCCTGCAAATAGGCGTTCAGGTTGGAATTTTTATTTGATACCTGCTGCCACGCTTTCCGCTGCCGATTCTTGATCCACAGCATGAAAACCGCAAGCATAGGCACGCCCGCAAGCACCACCAACGAAAGTTTCACATCCACGCAAAGCATAAAGATCACGATAAAGATCAGATTCATGATCTCCAGCACCACATTGATCAAGCCGTTGGAAAGCATATCGGACACTGAGTTTACATAATTCACCACCCGAATCAGGATCTTGCCCTGCGGTCTGTCGTCGTAATACTGAAAGGGAAGCTTTTGCAAATGCGCAAACAGATCCTTTCTGATATCATAGATGATATTCTGACTCACGCGGATCATAATATGGGATCTGACCGTCGTAAACACCACACTGACCACATAAGTCAATATCAACAGCGCCACCAGAAGAACAAGCTGCCTGACGTTCTTATCAGGTATCGCCTCGTCCAGCGCCCTCTGCGTCACCATAGGCGCAAACAGCGCCGCTATCCCGCCGCAGGCGCTCAAGATCAGGGATAGGATCATCTTCCACGCATATTTTTTGATATAGCCGGAAGCCCGCAAAAGATGGCGGAAATCAAAGGGCGTCTCCAGCGCTTCGTCTTCTCTGAATGTGTTTCTCCGTGCCATAGCCTCTATGCCTCCCCGGTCTGTAACCGCACCAGACTGTAATAATATCCCTTTTTCGCCACCAGCTCCTCATGCGATCCCGCCTCCGTAACGCGCCCGTCGTGCATGATCAGGATCCGGTCCGCCGCTTTCGCGGTGGAAATCCGCTGCGCAATGACGATCTTGGTGCAGGAGAAATCCAGTTCCGCCAGCCCGTGCTGGATCTGCTTCTCCGTCTCCAGATCCACCGCCGACGTCGTGTCGTCCAGGATCAGGATCGCCGGGCGCACTGCCAGCGCACGCGCCAGCGATATCCTCTGCTTCTGCCCGCCGGAAAGCCCTACGCCGCGCTCACCGACAACCGTGTCATATCCTTCCGGCATCCGCGCGATGAAATCTGCGGCAGCCGAATATCTCGCGAATTTCTCCACTTCTTCCTGACTGACATGACTGTCACCATAAGCGATATTGCCGTCGATCGTATCCGAGTATAAAAGCACGTCCTGCGTCGCAAGACCGATGTTCTTGCGCAGCTGCTGTAACTTCATATCCTGTACATTGACTCCATCGATCAATACCTCCCCCTCCGTCGC
>JAMPGN010000191.1:3330-8154 GCA_023663915.1 Eubacterium sp.
ATCTCCATGATCTTCTCCGAAGCCGCCGAAAAACGCTGAAACTCATTCATCACGTTACCCAACTGCCGCATGGGGTTGGCGACCGCCCAGATCAGTCCGGAAAACGCCACATACTCTCCCATCGTGATGCGTCCGTTTATAATGAACATACCGCCGACCGCAAGCAGCACCACCGGCATCAGGTTTGCCAGCGTCTCCACATAAGGGAAATAGACCAACCAGGTCAACGCCGTTTTCTTGTTCGTCTGCGAGTAATCCCTGTTGCAGTCATCAAATTTTTCTATCTCATAAGGTTCTCTGGCAAACGCTTTCACCACGCGGGTTCCCGCGATGTTTTCCTGCGCAGCCGTGTTGAGTCGGGATAACTTTTCCCGCAGTTCCCTGTGCTGCGGCGCGACCCGATTCTTAAAATGAACGATGATCACAAGAATCAACGGCGCAATGATCAGCATACACAGCGCCAAAAGCCAGTCCATATACAGGAAATAGCCCGCCGCCGCCAGAAATAGCGACAGGGATTCCACGATGGTCCGAATCACCCACGCGATCATATGGCGCACCGCATCCAGATCGCCCGTCATGCGGGTCATCAGATCTCCTGTGCGGAACATACTGTAGAACATCATATCCTGATGCTCTATCTTGTGAAACAGCGTCGTCCTGAGATGATAAAGGATCTTCTGCGACACATATTCCCCGTCCATACATGCCAGATAAACGATCAGTGTCCGCAGGAACGTGAGCAGAACCATCGCCGCGATCAACTGAAAAAACAGATCGCGCTTATATGTAAGATTAGACGCCGCATCCGGTCCCGTCAAAAACAGATCCACGATCTGCTGCGTAAAAAAAGGCACCGTCAACTGCATCACACTGTTGACCGCCGAACCTAACAAGCCGATCACATAGATACAGCGGTATCCCCTCATATTTTCCCAAAGCCAGCCGATTTTCGATGTTTTCATAGCTTACCTGTCTCTCTCAGAACGCCGATCGCGGTCCTGATCTGTCTGCTTTTGCGTGTCTGCCGGAAACGGCACGACAAAAAACCGTTTCGCGCATTGTGTATAGCATAGCACAAACGGTTGAAAATGCAAGGGGTTATGTGGAAATGATGAAAGAAATGAGAAAAGATACCGCTTGCATATCTACAGATTAAATAGACTCATCTGCGGATATTTCTCCGGCAGTTCATTCATATACTGAAAGCATTCCTCCGGGCTCGACAAAATACCGTTTTCCGCACAGATTTTTTGAAAGATCGTCGTCAGTTCTTTCGCCCTTGGACTTGGCAGTTCATAGGCATTTCCGTACTGCTCTGCATATCGTTCTTTCATTCCCGGAAAATGTTTGTCGAGCGCTGCATAATAATATTCTCTGTCGCCTTCCCTGAGTGTCAGCCCCATTCCGAAATCAATGATTCCTTTTACGCCGATCCGAACACATTCATTCAGGATGGCAGTGATATTTTCCGCCGTATCATTGATGAAAGGCAGGATCGGAGTCATCCATACAACTGTCGGAATGCCTCTTTTCTGCATTTCCTCCAGCACCTCGATCCGACGCTTTGTGTTACAGACATTTGGTTCCAATATCCGGCACAGATCGTCGTCATAGGTCGTAAGCGTCATCTGTACCACACATTTTGCAGAACGATTGATCTCCTCCAGAAGGTCGATATCCCGCAGGATACGATCTGATTTTGTCTGGATTGCCACGCCAAAACCGTATTCAAGGATGATCTCCAGACACTTTCTTGTCAGTCTTAATTTCTCTTCACAGTGCATATACGGATCTGACATGCCTCCGGTTCCGATCATACACTTGCGCCGCTTTGATTGCAGGGCTTTTCTAAGCAGCTCCGGTGCATTCTGCTTTACCTCAATATCTTCAAACGGGTGCGCAAACTGATAGCACCGGCTCCTGCCATCGCAATAAATACAGCCATGACTGCACCCACGGTATAGATTCATTCCATAGTGACCGCTGCTGCCGTTCAGGATTCCCCTGGCGTCTACAAAATGCATTGGATCAGATTTCCTTTCATATCATTTTTTTATATAAAAAATAGAGTAAAGTGCAGACATTCCGGCTAGCATTCACAACAACATACACAAAAAGAGCTACTCCACATTTAGCTCGCAACTCTTTAATAACATATAAATGATATATTCCGTTTACCCACACTATTTGCTGTCAGACACACTGTTCTTTCCGAAGCAGTTTCATAATTCTTTCTGCCCCTTTCTTTGTGTCTGCAATAATTTCATCCGGTGTCATCTTGATATGGCGCAGGGAATTATATTCCCTGATTTTGCGTATATCCTCAACATCAAATTTCTTGCTCACAATTGGCTCAGTCATCATCATGTTCATCATCTCCTTCTAATAATGCTGACGGCGGGTATATCAACAAATCTTTATATCCTTCCATCGTTGTTATAATTTTCACACCTTTTACTGTTTTCACATTGACGATATGCTTAAAATTCCATGAAATTATTACATCACAACCTGCAAGGATCGCCGCTGCAATATGTTGACAATCATCAAAACTCTTTTCACGCAGAACTCCAAAGTCAATAAATTTTCCTGCCAACTCAATAATATCGTTATTGGTTTCTATTGTATGATACTCAATCTGTTTTAAATAATTCAAAAGAACAATCAGTTTTTCCTCATCGCACTTGTCAATTTCTCGAAACACAATATCAGATACATAGACTTCATACGAACCACTCTTAAACAATTCCCACAGAGCCAATGTGTCTCGCATTTTTTCTGGCGCATCTAATTGATGCAAATAGCTGACTACCGAAGTATCCAGATATACTTTCATCTTCTTCATCAAAATATCTCCTGTCGCTTATTATTATACTCAATCTGTATATCGATAACAAGCATATATTCTATTTTGAATTCTGTCATCTCAAGGCTCTTTAAATATTAGTGCATGAATTTTTTACTTTTGAATTATCCTTCGCCTGCCTTAATATTAGATGTTTCATCCACATTTTCTGCTAATCCAGCTAAATTCATCTGTATTTCACTCCTAATAATTTCTCGTAACATATCGTCTTGTGCTTCTACGGTACTAAATTTCCCAAGTAAATTTACACTTGATAAAAAACGCTCATCCTCATGTAAAGCCTTATGATAATGATTAAGCTGCGATAAGGAATTACGGTAAACTACCAATGCTGTACCTGCAATCAATTCAGTTATAACCCCTCCAACAGCAGGAATAATTGACATTTGAAAGCTCAGTCTAAATGCAATAGGCAATATAATTGATGCTATCATTAAAGCAAATCCAGAAATACACATAAGCACTGCTAAAACAAACGATGCTTTTGCTTGTTTTTGACTCCAAGTATAAAACTCTTTAATATCTTCAAGATTAATCAACATACGCCCTAAAGCATCTATTTCATTTTTCTTATCTTCGCTTTCTGAATATTCATGCTCCCCCTTTTTTATTTCTTCCGAAACTATAGCTTGCTTTAATCTTATTGAGTAAGATGCTATTTCCTCTTTATCATCCTCCTGCCATCGCCTTTTCATAATGGATAAATAGCTTGTAAGAAGTGTAGCAACTGATATCATAACAGTTATCAAAGTTATTGATAAACTTATTATATTTTCCGTATCAAAATATTCAAAATCAGCAAGTGGATGTCTTATGAATAAAATCACAAACAACACTGCAAGCATTTCAATAGCTAAAGTTATAATAATCATTGAAGATGTGCGACTATTGTTTTCTTTTATATTCCTCCGCGCATAATTTCTTTTATGTTCCAATACCTTTTGAATATTATGTTTGGCTTTTCTTATATCTTCCTCGGATTTTGAATCGCATTTAACATATATCATTCCTTCTAATGCAGTAGGTACAATAGCATTTTCTAAAATAATAGGAAGCAATATCGGTTTTCTATTTTCCTTACTCCAAATCAATGCAAATTCTAGTTCCATATAAAGCATACTATTACTGGAAAACTGCTTGTCAACTATTGCTAAAACGACATCAGAATCTTTTATTCTATTCATAGTAGATTCATCTATATCAGCTATTATTCCTTCTTCTATTGAATGTGAAATAATCCTAGCATTTTGAACATCTTCAAGAAGTTGCTCTGCAAAGGATATATTCTCTTGAGTTGATATAATATATACTCTCATGCTTTCATTCCTTTTAAATATTTTTTCAATTTCATTATAAAATAATCACACTGTTACAAATTGGGCAGACAGTGTCTGCCCAATTCATATCATAACAAAATCTTCCATAAAATACTATATCCAATGCAATATTTTTATTTTTCATTTCAAGGCTCTTTCAAAAATGGTGTAGTAGTGGAGTAGTAAACGCCTTATCTTAACGTGAAACCGTTGATTTTAAAGGCTTTTGGGGAACATTTCAAGATACCCGTGACAGGCAAAGATTTTTAAAAGCATTTTAGTGCAATACACTGAGCGGTCTATAAAAGTTTTCCAAAAAATCGGGAAACCCATCTTTATAACTCTTTCCATGCAGCATCCTCCTCTGCAAGAACCCAACCTTTTGAAAGACTCTGTTCGCTTAAAAGCATATTATCCATATCAGTTTCTTCACCCAAAGCACCCACAACCCGCATTTTTTCCAATTTTCTCTGTACTTCCCTTCCTCTGCTATTATAATAATCCATTCTTTCCTGATCAGTCATATGTTTCGTCATTTCATAATGATATTCTCGCAATTTATGAATATCTTCAATTGTAAAATCCGGACTTAAAATCGGTTTTTCCACAACTTATCCCCCGCTTTTCAAATACATTGAT
>JAMPGN010000192.1 GCA_023663915.1 Eubacterium sp.
CCAAAACTTCGTAATCTTGGACGGCCCTTCTGATTTAGCAGAACCTCCCATGTTATACTCCTTTCGTTAAAACAACAGGCGATTATTTTGTCTCTTTGTGCAGAGTATGTTTCCTGCAGAACCTGCAATATTTCTTGATTTCCATTCTGTCCGGATGGGTCTTCTTGTCTTTCGTCGTATTGTAGTTACGCTGTTTGCACTCTGTGCATGCTAAAGTAATTCTTGTACGCATCTTGCTACCTCCACATGTATTCCTCGATCATCTGATTCATAATTTTGAGCATAAAAAAAAGACCTAAATCTTATCTTGCCCAAACAATATATCATACGCCGGACGCGAAGTCAACCGATTTTGATACTTTTTTATATTTTTATAAAAGACCTCTTTACTTTTTGAATCATTCTTACGATATATAAAATAGAAAGTGTCTATAGGGTAATTTGCCGCCCAGAACAGACGGCATTTCAAGCGGGACTGTTTGTCTGGAATATTCATTTTTCTGCAATATATACATAATATATACTTGCATTTCAGAGGGCTGTGATGATACAATGATTCTATAGAATACTTTATAATAAGTAATTATTTTCAAATATGAAAACACCCGCGAATGATGCCTTGTATGCTACGGAGAGCGAATGAAAGGCATCATGCTCAGACTGGTTCTGAGAATATTTCATGGAAGAAAGGAGGGGTACAATGTCTTATAACAGTATTCACAATCTGACGAACGTCTACAATTTCTATATGACCACTTATGCGCCGAAGTCCAGCACGCCTTATGACTCCCATAAGAAGAGCGAACTGCGCAGCGTTTATAATTCCATAGTCAAAATGAATAAGGAATCCCCCCTGTATATCCTTGATACCAATAAGGAATCCCAGCGCTTTGCTGTCAGTGTGAAAGAGAATGCACGTGAACTGCGTAATACCATCGCATCTCTTGGGGGATTGGACGAAGATGAGCTTTTAAATAAAAAGGTTGCTTATTCCAGCAATCCGAATATCGCGAAAGCTGCTTTTATCGGCTCTGTCAAACAAGATGAAGAACTTCCCACCTATGATATTGAGGTGAACAGTTTAGCGTCCACGCAGGTTAATTCCGGAAAGTTCCTCGCCAATGATGAGCCTGTTTCCTTACCGCCCGATACCTATTCTTTTGATATAGGCATTGACGATTTAAATTATGAATTTCAGTTCAGCATCAAACCTACCGACACGAACCGCGATGTACAGGAACGCCTCGCACGTCTGATCAGCAATGCCAGCATCGGTATTGCGGCGCAGGTCATTCCCGGCGAGGACAATACTTCCTATTTAAGACTGGAATCCAATTCCACAGGTCTTAAGGACAACAGATCATCCATATACAGGATATCCGACCACCGGACGAGTAAAACCGCCGGAACTGTGGATTATTTTGGACTGGACCATGTATCGACACAGCCTTCCAATGCGTCGTATATGGTAAACGGTGAGGAACGTATTTCCACTTCCAACCGTATTTCATTGGATCGTAACTATGAGATAGAATTGACAGGCGTCAGCAGCATGGAAGGCGAGACTGCTACGATTGGTCTTAAGACTGACGTGGAATCGCTTACGGAGAATGTCAATACTCTCGTGAGAGGTTTTAACTCTTTCTTAAGGGCGGTTTCAGAATTTAGCGATAACCAGCCTAAGAGCAACCGGCTTTTCAACGAGATGAGCAGTGTGGCAAGGGTTCATGCCCGCGGTCTTACTTCGATCGGTCTGAACCTGAACCTGGATGGCACGCTGGAAGTGGACGACGATACTTTACGCCAGACCGCCATGAGTGACAATGCAAAGGATGCTTTTTCACCGATCAAGAGTTTTACAAACTCCGTGCTTCGTAAATCGAATCAGGTTTCGCTTGATCCGATGAATTATGTGAATAACATAATCGTCGCATACAAGAATCCCGGTAAGAATTTTGCGAGTCCTTATATTACGAGCGCTTACAGCGGTATGATGTTTAACAGTTATTGTTAGTAAACATTTCGTTTTATTGTGCGATTTGTTCTGCGGACTAGAAACAGCATGAGACAGGTTATTGAAACCTGTCTCTTTTTCTCTAATTCTCCGCCGCGACCGCCTCAAGCGCCGCCGCGACAACCTTATCCATATCATAATATTTATATTGCCCAAGCCGTCCGCCAAAAACCACATGTCCCGCGTTTTTCGCCAGTTCCTTGTACTGTGCGAATAGGGCATTGTTTTTCTCATCGTTGACCGGATAGTAGGGTTCGTCGCCTTCCTGCCACCGTGCCGGATATTCCCTTGTCACCACAGTGCCCGTCTGTGTCCCGAACTCGAAATGCTTGTGCTCGATGATCCTCGTGTAAGGGATTTCCCTTTCTGTATAATTGACTACCGCATTGCCCTGATAGTTATCACACTCCGGCATTTCCTGCGTCTCAAACCGCAGGGAACGGTACTCAAGATGCCCAAGCTTATAATCGAAGTACTCATCCAGCATACCGGTATAGACTACCTTATGATACGTATTGCCCGCCCTGTCAGAAACCTCGATTCCTTTTGCCGTCTCATGTTCCATGGCAAACTCCCGATAGGAAATACCCGTCCTTACTTCAATTCCTTGAAGCATATTCTCTACCATTAGGGTATACCCTCCGATTGGAATCCCTTGATAACGGTCATTAAAATAATTGTTATTATAGGTAAACCGCAGGGGCAGTCTCTTGATGATAAATGCCGGCAGTTCTTTACAATCCCTGCCCCATTGTTTTTCGGTATAGCCTTTTACCAGCTTCTCATAGACATCCGTCCCCACGAGCGAAAGCGCCTGCTCTTCGAGATTCTCAGGCTCTGTGATCTGCAGCTGTCCGATCTGCTGCGCGATCTTCTCCTGTGCCTGCGCCGGAGTCACCACGCCCCACATTTTACTAAAAGTATTCATATTAAAAGGGAGATTATACAACTCTCCCTTGTAATATGCAATCGGTGAATTTATGTAGTGGTTGAACTCGGCAAACTGATTGACATAGTCCCATATCTTCTTATCGGATGTGTGGAAAATATGTGCTCCGTATCTGTGCACCTGAATATCCATCACGGACTCCGTATAAATATTGCCTGCCACATGCTGTCTCTTATCGATCACAAGCACGCTCCTGCCCCGCCTGTTCATCTCATGAGCAAAAACCGCTCCGAACAGCCCTGCTCCCACTATCAGATAATCGTATTGCATTAACTCTCCTCTACTGCCTTATATTTGTCTAACTGTGCATAATCCTCCATCAGTTCCAGCGCTTTCTTCCGCCCCGTCTTATTCAGTTTCACATAATACTGCATCACACGGTTCTCCATAATCTTACTTCCCAGTACGCTCTTCTGGTTAAGGGGTGTAAAGTCAACCGGATTCAGGTTCAGTTTGTCACACATTCTGATCACAGTGCCATACGCCATACCTTCGATTCCTCTATCCAAGGCGGTAACCAGGGTTGAGTATGGAATTTCCATCTCGATCGCGAACTGTCTGACACTCTTATACTGCTTTAAGATTTCTGCTTTTAAAATTTCTGCCTTTGTCATGTTAGCCCTCCTATAGTGTATGATTCTGATTTTCCTCGACGGTATTATAACACAACTATTCACGAAAAGGAACTACCCAATTGTCAACTTAGACGTTATACCGTCAACTTCGTCATTTTGCATCTATCTATCGCCGTATTTTTGTACAAAAAGTCTAGTACTTTTTTCCTATTTCGCCGCAGTTTTCCGCAATTTCCTGCAAAATATCCTGTTGTCGGAACTTGAAGAAAATGCTAATATATATGGTAGGAAAAATAAAGAGGTGATACCATGTCTCCCGTTTCGGTATGCATGATTGCAAAGAACGAAGATAACCACATAGAAGAATGCTTAAAACGCCTTCGCCCTTGTAAATTTGAAGTCATCGTCGTGGATACAGGTTCTGTGGACAGAACCGTCGAGGTTGCGCAGAGATACGCTGACAAGGTATTTCATTTTGCATGGTGCGATGATTTCAGCGCCGCCAGAAATTTCTCCATCCAGCAGGCATCCAACGACTGGGTGCTGATCATAGACTGCGATGAATACCTGGAGAATGTCAATCTGGCGGAACTGGAAGAACTATTGGAGGACAACAGCCGCTCCGTGGGCATGATCGTCCGCAATAACCCCTATATCATCCAGGGCGTGCGTTCCATCATGTCCGAACGTATTGGCAGGCTTTTTAACCGCCGGTATTGCCATTATGAAGGAAATGTCCACGAACAGGTATGTGCGTTGGACGGAAATGAACCCAATTCTTTCAATATTCCACTGACTTTTTATCATGAGGGATACGTAACGGAATCTGACAAGCGTATACGCGCCACCCGTAACCTTGAAATGCTGCTGCATGATCTGACGTTAAAGGGTCCAAGCCCATACATTTATTTCCAGTTAGGGCAGAACTATATTTCCCTGAATGATCTGGAAAAGGCGGCGCATTATTACCAAAAGGGATTGGAACTAAACGCCGACCCTCACTCTGCATTTGTACAGAGTATGGCGGAGACTTATGGCTATTGCCTCGTCGATCTTGCCAAATATGATCTCGCCATGACGCTGCGTGACAAATACGAACTTTTCTCCCATCGTGCCGATTTCGTTTACTTGATGGGAATGATCTATATGAAAAAGGGAATATATGATAAGGCAATCAGAGAATTTAAGAAAGCAACGACCCTCTCTTCCTATTCCCGCAAAGGGGTCAACAGTTATCGTGCCAACTATAATATTGGCGCTATATACGAAAATATGGGAGAGCTGAACGAAGCGCGTACTTACTATAAGAAATGTGGAGATTATGAGCCAGCCGTAAAGAAATTGAAAGACCTTGCCGCATCTTAAGCATGAAGCGGAAAACTACAATATAGGAAAGGAACAGGCGTGAAACACACATGAGCCGGAAAGAACCAATTGCGCTGCCTGTATCAGTCTGCATCATAGCCAAAAATGAAGAAAAACATATCGAAGAATGTTTTAAGCGGCTCGTTCCCTATGGATTTGAGATCGTACTGACAGACACCGGCTCTACCGACCGCACCATCGAACTGGCACGGAAACATACTGACCGGATCTACTATTTCGACTGGTGCAACGATTTCAGTGCCGCCAAGAATTATGCGATGCAGAAAGCCTCCCACGACTGGATACTTTCTATCGATTGTGACGAATATATTGAGTCGATTGATACCAATCGATTGATTGATTTCATGAACAAATATCCCACTGCAGCCGGACGCATTCTCATCCGCAACCGTTTTACTGAGAATGGACAGGTGAGTTATGAACAAGTGCGGGTCAGCAGGTTCGTAAACCGACGTTATTATCATTTTGAGGGAGCAATCCATGAACAGCTTGTACCGATTGCCTCGTCCGGTAAATATGTCTATCCCGCACCCATTACTTTGCTTCATGTAGGATACGATGGTTCCGAGGAAGAGATGCATGAGAAATCCAGACGCAACATCGCTCTTTTGGAAAAAGAACTGGAGATTCACGGCGCTGATCCTTATATCTATTACCAACTAGGTCAGAGTTACCGTAAACTGCACGATTACAAACATGCCTTCCACTACTATGATCTGGGGCTTTCGATGGATGTCGATCCGGCTTTGGATTATGTGCAGACCATGGTGGAATCTTACGGATATACGCTTCTGGACTTGAAGCGCAATCAAGATGCTTTGAACCTGCTTAACGTATACGACGATTTTTCAAAGCGCGCCGATTTCGTGTTCTTGATGGGACTTATTTATATGAATAACGGACTCCTCGACGAAGCCGTACAGGAATTCCAGAAAGCTACCGTCATGGAAGAGTTTGCTGTCAATGGCGTTAATAGCTATAAGGCATATTATAACATTGGTGTGATCTATGAATGCGCCGGATATACCAAAGAGGCGGAAAATGCATACCGCAGATGCGGGGATTATGAACCTGCCCTGCGGAGGCTTAAAGAATTAAAATAGGAATCATTGAAATTATATCAGCACTAGGAAATGGAGATCATAATGGAAATACATGAATCAGCAGAGGATTATTTAGAGACAATTCTCATCTTAAAGGAGCGCACCGGCCAGGTCCGCTCTATCGATATCGCCACCGAAATGAACTATACCAAGCCAAGTATCAGCGTGGCAATGAAGAAACTGCGCGAAAACGGATATATCCAAATGGACAAGGACGGCTTTATCACGCTCACACAGTCCGGTTATGAGATCGCATCTAGCATTTATAACAGGCACAAAGTTCTGACGAAATTTTTTGTGTCACTGGGCGTCAACGAGAAAGTAGCCGCCGAAGATGCCTGCAAGATCGAGCATGATTTAAGCGAGGAAACTTTTGAGAAAATCAAAGCACATGCAGCAGGACGCTCCGGACCGGTCAGAGAATGATCTGGTCCGCAAAGGACGATATCTGGATTTTCAATAAATAACAGTTGAGGTTCTGTATGAAAATATTATTTATCGAGTGGGATAGTTTCTGTCGTCAGGATATGAAAGATGCATTCACCGCGGAGGGGCATACCGTAGTTCCCTTTCCGTTTTCCAATAATGGTACGCGAAGAGACGCGAAAATTGAGGCAGAACTAACTTCCGCCATCCGCCGGGAAATACCCGATGTTGTCTTCTCCTTCAACTACTTTCCGCTTATCTCCATCGTCTGTAACGCAGAAGATATCCGCTACATTTCTTGGATATATGACAGCCCTTATATCATGCTCTATTCTTATACTGTCATCCATCCTTGCAACACCATCTATGTCTTCGACAAAGAACTCTATATGGAATTTCATAACGCCGGCATAGAGACGGTTCATTATATGCCGATGGCAGCAAACACTGACCGGCTAAACCAGCTCACACTGCCGACACAGTCCGGTATGCCCCATCCATCAACTGCTGCATGCATGCCTTATCTTTACAATATCTCTTTCGTCGGCTCCCTCTATACGGAAGAACACAACTTCTTTGACCGCATGACTACCCTGTCTGATTATACCAGAGGGTATCTGGATGCCATCATGTCTGCGCAAATGAAAGTCCAGGGTTATAACTTTATCCAGGAATCCATTGCCCCCATTATGGACGATCTATACCATGCTCTCCCTATGGACCCTAATCCCGACGGTGTGGAATCCAGAGAATATTTCTATGCCCAGTATGTCATCAATCGGAAAATTACCGGATTGGAACGA
This sequence comes from Eubacterium sp., assembly GCA_023663915.1. Next base: position 7,257 of record JAMPGN010000192.1, read on the forward strand.
GCAGACCTAATCCGTGCTATTGCTCGTCAGTTTCCACTCGATTTGTTTACGCCTAACCGCAATTTTACGATGCCTAATCTGACGAACCACGGGACGGTTGACTATTACGAGCAGACGCCCCTTGTGTTTAAACAGAGTAAAATCAATTTGAATATTTCCTTGCGCAGCATCAAGAGTGGTATTCCGCTGCGCGCTTTTGACATTATGGGAAGCGGCGGTTTCCTCCTCACGAACTTTCAGGCTGATTTTCTGGACGATTTTAGACCCGGAGAAGACTTTGAATACTATGAAAGCCGTGACGATTTAATCGACAAAATTAGTTATTATCTGACTCATGAGGAAGAACGGACTGCTATCGCCAGGAATGGACATGACAAGATAAGCAAGAACCATACTTTCCGGCATCGGGTACGGGAGATGTTCAGCTGACAAACCAAGTGCTGTCTGATTACGGGAATTGCCTCGCAGACTCAAAACGAGTCAAAGGATTCCTTATCATCAGATATACACATTTCCTCAAAAGAAATCAGATACACATGCTTATTCTGATGTCCATAGCGCAGTGCGTCCTACGACTGTTGACCGGTTCCGTTATCGGCGTTTCTTTTTTCCACTTGTATCAAAAAAGAGCTTTGATGTTCTCGTCCACACTTCTTACTTTGATATAAGGTTTCCAGTTTATCCAACTCCTTTCGTCTTCCTATAAACATGTCATCCTCTTGCCTCAAATCTTCACATTCCATCGGGCATTTCGTGATAAATTAACTCGTTGTGCTAGTTAACATAAAAAACTTCAACAAAATATGTTATCCTAATTGTAGACCAATACAATAATGAAAGGAGGCAT
>JAMPGN010000193.1 GCA_023663915.1 Eubacterium sp.
GTCTTATCCCGGTACACCTTCATCGGGCTGCTGTAAGGGTTCAGACCGCAGAGTGCGCCTGCATCCGATCCCCCTATCCCTGTCCTGCGGAGGCGCAGCCATTCTTCCCGACTTAAACCCATGATGGGTATCTTCGTATACATAAAACCTCTCCTTTCCTCTGTCCGTCCCATGCTTCTCAAGCCGCCTTGACAAGCTGGTAAGCCCTGTCGATCAAGGGGGTCCCGTCCATCGTGCGCATGAATAAGTTTTCATTATAGTTTGCCGTCCGGCGCAGCGGTTCTGCATGGGTGGCAAAATCCGACACGGCATTGATGAAGCGGTACGCATTGTTCCCGATGCCTTTTAAGTCGGGCGCGTCATGGTAGCGGCGCAGCATATCCTCCCGCAGCTTTATGATGTTCTTCTCCTGCACCGCCGTCGCATCTTTCTCCATCGGCAGGAGCGTCCCGACATACTCCCTCACCTGTGCATCCGTCACCTTCTGCCTGCGCAGGTTCTCAAATTCTTCCCCAAGGCTCCTCATGTACCTCTCCGCCATAAAGAGGGTATCTTTCGCTTCCTGCATCTTGTCCCTGATATTGCCTGTGTGGATCATCGACCATGACCGCTTTGCCCTGTCCAGTGCAAGGTTAAGCGTATTGTTGCAGACGACCCGGATCGGCGTCAGTGCCGCCCTGACCGCGCCGCTCCCGTCATGGGAGTTAGAGAACACCAGATAGGGCGAGATGCACTCCCCCGCGATGATATACTCCTGCGGGAGCCTTGCGAGGAGCCACACACGCTTCCCCTCCTGTAAGGAGCCTGCCGTCTCATAGCGGACGCCTTTTCCGAGAAGGGCATCCGTAAAGGCGAAAGCCTCCCTGTTCTGGACGATCTTATAACGGTCGCTCACCACGCCAAGCGTCCTGCGGTCGCTGTCCCGGACATTCACCTTGTAGCCGCTGACCGCATCCCCGTCTTTTGTAAAGATGTCCTCCTGCACTACGTTCCAGTCAAGCCCGGCAAGGCGCAGCGCGTCCACGGATGCAGGCGCTTCCTCCACCCTTGTCCCCAAGCCGTGCCAAGGCTTCTCTCTTGTGTAAAACATTGATTCTACGTTTGCCGCCATACTTTCTTCCTCCATTCTCTTTATTTTTGGGCAAAAAGACAGACCAGAGGATCGGCTCCGCTGGTCTGTGCTTATGGTAATAATATATAGGTATAAATGAAGATTTTCGATTATATCTCCATTCCGAAATATGCCGCATAATGCTGTTTGACAGCGTTCCCATATCTTTGGACTGTCTCGACCGTTGCACTCTTCATCTTCAAGGCTTCCTTCTCTAAGTCTCTTGCAAATTTTTCGCGTTTCTTATCCATATTTTTCTCCATGTATTATCTTCTTTACTTTAACTTCATTTTCACCTGATTTATAAGCCCGTCATAAAACCATCATATACTGCCTTTTCAATTTCCTCGCTGCTCGGTATGCTCTGATATATCTCTTCCTTAATATTCTTGAAGGCATCTTCCACCAGTTCCTTTATGGATATTACTGCCTTAGCCATCTTTCCAAATTGTACGATGAGCCGAAATCCTTTTGCGTTATCCAGCTCCTCTATTTCTTTGATCGCCTTACCCAATTTTGACCGTTCTATGACCATATCCACATCAATATCCATAAAACTATCCGGCAAAAAATCAAAGGGATCATATTGTTCTATTCCATATCCCGCACCGATCCCGTATGCACAGCATAACTCAACTAATGGCTTTGTCCTTACATGATAAGTCTCCTCCATCTTTTCCATCAGTTCATCACACTTTTCCATACAAACATCAAATGCTTCACCTATCTTTTCCAGTGTAATGTCAAGCGCTTCGATCTTCTCCTCCAACGTTTCATCTTCGCTCAATATATCCTTTAACGTAAATCTGAGATCGATCCTTTCCAGCATTTGATCGCATGGTGCAAACAAGGTCTTCTGAAAAACCGCGACAAGATCCTCGTGGAACTCTTTTGCATATTCTCTGGCTATTTTTCGCGACACCTCAGACCAAAGCGGCATAACATCCGAGTATGTATTTCCCTTATCCTGTTCAACGCTGAAACATTCTTCACTTTTGCCCGCAGCATTCACGGTCATATTCCTTTCTTTCAGTACACCCATTTTAGCCTTCCTCTCTGACAGCGCTGATCAAACTTATTCATTGTTGCTGTCAATAATATTATGTATAGCAGATACTCCCGCAGCGATTCCCGCTAACACAGGACTCCCACCAGCAAGCACTACCGCACCGATATTATTTCCCGTTGTTGATTTTGTTTTAATCTCTACGTTATCTGCCTCTGCCTTCTCTTTATTTATTCTATCTAACCCACGGCAATCGGAAATCTGATTCGCATGAAAATCCTGTTTCTTCTTGAAAAAGGTGTCATATTTTATATATTCTTTAATGATTTTACCATCTGCCCTTTTGGTAGAACAATTTCTAAAATCACATTCTTTTATATAGGTAACAACACCATTCGGCTTTCCACGTTCTTCAGCAGCTATCAAAAAATTATCTTCCAACTCAACACCGTCAAAAATACATTTTTTCAGATAATTTTCCATCGCTTGAGAGTTTGTCCACCGTACAAATGTAATACTGGAATCCGCACCCCAAAAATTATTTTTCAGTGAGTTTTTAATATTAACAAATTGGCAAAACGAAACCGTTACTCCACTCTCATAAGTGCCCGGCGATATAATGGAATCATAACAGGAAACAAATTGACAATTAGTAATCTTGCTATTGTCTGCTGTCCGAATAACATTCGTGCAATTTATGAACACACAATTATCAACAGAAGTGTTCCCATTATGACCTCCTAATTCTATTGCTGCCTTACAATTTTCAAACTTGCTATCTAAAAAGGAATGCGCTTCTACCGCAGAAGAGATTCCCACAAAGGTGCAGTTTTTCACTATTGCATTATCGCAATCAAAATATCTCAATTTGTTATCCTTTTCATCACCGTCCTGTAATCCCGCCCGCCTAAATCCTTCTTCTTCACAAATAACGTTTTCACAAAACAGAACTTCTTCATCTCCATAAGAAGTTATTTTAATAAACTTAGGATTCCACCCTGCCTTTCCGATATAAAATTGTTTCAAATCATCCTGTATAATAATATTATTTTTGATTTCACAAATACTATCTTCTCTCAAATAAATCGAAATAAACTCCTTAAAGCAATTATGCACCTGACACTTTACCACTGAAAATCTGCTGATATTGCTCCCTCCAATAAAGTAAGAACAATCCTCAAAGCTGGTATTTTCAATCAATACCTCGTTTTTCCATTTGCAGGTAATAAAAGCATTCTCGTCATATCCCTTGCATATTACGACTGAATTTGTAATAAACAACTTCGCATTCTCTGCAAGCGTGATCTCATCGCCAGCTTCTGATTCATTATAATAAATGGTACAATGATTAAAATGCAGCTCACCCTCGCAGTTAATATAGGCGTTCAAATGAATATTCTTATTACAATATTTTTTTACTTCGCTGGATTCAATCCGCAAAATAGAGGAAATCGTCTCATCTGTCCGCTCCGCTTCTTCCCCAGCATCTTCCTCTTCTTCAAAATCAAGGAAAAAGGCATCCTCAATTTCACCAAAATTATCCGGTTGATATTTTGTATAAAAGCCCTCACATCCACGCAGATTGTATAATGCCCTGATCTGCTTTTCGATAGCTTTTATGCTCTTATCTCCAAAATCAAACTCTGAAATAAACTCTTTATATTCCTCATAGTTTCTGTCAGAGCAGTCTTTCAGAAACATATACTCCATGCAGCAGTTAAGAATTCTTTTTCTGGAATCAGCGTTCATTTCTCCCAAAGCCGCAACAGGATTGTCCATCTGTACATCCACGTCTATGTAGCTTATCACCGCATTGGCATAGATTTTTTGCTCTTCTGATGTCTGTCCATTCTTATCACTGACAAAATACAAACAGGCACACAAAACCTCTTTCTCAAAGTCTGTCAGGCTGCTTAAATCCATATCCTTCTTTATGCCCAAAGTGACGTTTTCAAGACGCTTAATCCGGGAAAGCAGATATATATTCTGCTCTTGGATTTTAGCAATATCTTCCATCGAATCCAAAACGATCTTCGAGATATTAGCATCATTCTCAGACAACCGCAAAAGAAGTTCGATCAAAATCTGCTGTGCCTGTGCCAATGTCCCAACCTGCTCTGCAATCCTTTTTTTGCCCTTTTGCGAAAAAGTGACCATATCGAACACCCGATTGTACCACTTTTCCTTTTTTATAGATTCAAATTGCTCCTGCGACGCTGCGGATAATTTCTTGACAGCCTCCTTTATCACATCATAGTCATCCTGATCCCCGACATATGCCTCTCTATTGACGATCATCTTTTCTTTCATAATCCTATTCTCCCTTCATTTGTTCAAATATATCAAAGTTTTTTTCTACTATACATTGTATATCTTCCGCTTTCTGCGTATTGACTCTGACGTTTCTGTTATTGGCTTCGATTTTTTCATAATACTCTGCCAGATTAAAAGTCATCCCATAAACATAGCCGGAAGCATTTAGGATTGCACCATACGCCCCCTTTCCAAATATCTCATCAAGCACATTTGTACATACTGCATTAAAATATATTCCTACCGCCATTCCTGCAACAAATCCAATTACCTTGTCCGGCATAAAAATCATAACCGACTTCATTGCCGCTCCTACCACAGCGCCTTTAATAGTATCTTCTACTACATTACTAAAGGCTTCTTCCCGCGTTAATTCCCCGTTTTTATATCTTACATAGGTCGTTATCGTTGAAACTGTCACTGCAACAGCAGCTCCCACGACTGCTCCCTGCACCATTTGTTCCCCAATCTGCTGCATTGTTGGCGCGGTTACTGCCTGTCCGTCCACGATTTTCTGCGTCAACCGCTTATTGGAGTCTCTAATCTGCTCTATAGAATTATTTTCTACGACCGGATTTTTCAGTCCCGCTTTTCCAGCCGCCTTTGCTGTACCCTCAGGAGCATATATGATAACCTTTTCAGTTGCAGTTCCCTTTTCGATAGCTTTCTTTACACCTTTGATTCCGGTGCTATTAGCAGTCATTGGATTTTTGGAAGCCTTTATCGTTGTTCTGCTGATTGTTTTTCCATTAAAGCGGTTCACTGTAATACCATCCACGCCGGGCGCATTATTCTCCAACAGCGAACTTTTCTGCCAAAGGGAGGATATTTCACCATGTTTTTGCCTGATCCAATCAACTTCCTGTCCGTATCCTGTCAGCTTACTTTCAAAGGCTGTAGCCGCCCTTGGCTTACCCTCTGCAACCTTTAATACGTTTTCATAATAACTCTTCGCTGATTCAGCCGATGAAAATACTCCCGATCTGGAAAAAGCTTCTTCATTCAGCCGCTTAAACACCTGTAAATCTCTGGCAAACTGCTGTGTTCCTTCATATGATAAATTCGTTCCTGCAATTTGATTGATTCCCTGCGCCGCTTTATCTAAAATCTGGCTTGTTATCAGGGCTTCCTCACCTGCAACTGTTGTAAAATCGGCTATCTCTCTCAGCCATTCCGGATGCTGTTTTAATTGCTTTTGAATCCGCGGACATAATTCATCATCATTATGTAATTTTTTACATTTTTCGCAATACCATTTCATCCCAAACCCTCCAGACGTTTAGCTGCAATTCTCGCAATCTCATCATCTATGTCATTTTTTAATAACATCAATGTATTTCTCCCGATATGTACATTATTCACTGCTGCCAATCTTACCCTTGCGTCCCTGTCATGTGCCGCAATATCTAAAATGGGCTCTGTGGCTAAATCTGATTCCGCTGCCGCTATCGCCACCTCAATATCGTTATCCGTAATGTATTCTAATAAATCAACCTCATCTACTTCACCAGCTTTGATCAGTTCAATGCTGCTCATGTTTGCATCCTCCAATCACTTTCACGAGTTCTCCCTGACTTCTGATCCACATATCTATCCCTTTTCCGAAAACCTCCGCAGAAATGGTATAAACACCGTCTTCCACCTTTACCACCTTCGCTGTCGGTAATCGGTCAAGCACCGCTTCTACTGCTTCCTCTGCACATTCCAGCCTGATCTTTTGCAGTTTCCCGCCAAACATAAACTGAATCCGTTTCCTGAACTCCCCTTCTTCAAAGCGGTCAGCATAGGGTATCTTGAAACGCTCGTCCAGAACTTCCAACTGCCGGATCCGGTCGATGCGGTATATCGTCGGAAACGGGTCGTCCGCATTTTCAAAGGCTTCTTCTTTATCAATATCTTCTATAAAGCCTGCCAGATAAAAATAATATTCTGAAAACAAAATAGCCAAAGGTTTCAGCCTGCGTGTCACAGCGGTTTGGTTCCGCAGCTTTCTATATGTTATCTGTATCATCCGGCATTCCCTGATCGCATGTCCCAATGGGAGCAGCTTGTCCATAAACTCCCTTTTGTGAGACAATTCCACATAATGAAACCGTTCATTGGAAAGCAGATCATTTATGACCTTGCGCTCCCCTTCCGGAACACATTTTTCTATCAGCTTGTCTAAAAGACTCTGCATCTCCTCGCGGGTAAACGCCCTGCTCGCCAGCAGTATCTTGCTGACAGCCAAAACCTCTTCATTCGACCATGTATGCTTTTGGTCCTGTTCCAGATAGTAGCCTTTCTTAGAGAGATCATAGATCAGCTGGGCTCCGCACCCTTCCTCTCCCGCCTTTCTGTCAAGAAAATCACGGATGACCTCCAGATCCCTTTGTATGCTCTTTTCATTCACATGAAACCGGAATGCCAGTTCCCGCTTATTTACCGTATGTCCGCCTATAAGTTCCGTATATATATGCAAAATGCGGCTGCTCTTGTCAAAAACGATCTCATCCATGTGACCTAAATACCCTCCGGCAGTTCTTAGCTACATTGTATACTCCTGCATGGACACATTCTGTCCTTTGTACGATTTTTATGCAAAATTCTAAAATACAGCCATGTCCGACGCTGTCATACGTCAGGTACTTCTTTGATTCTGTCACTCACCATACAACAATTATGATATCACAGCTTGTTTGTATTTGCAATGTTGTACATTGCATTTATATATACTCAGATTGTTTATGCGCGTCAAGCTGCTCTGTAAACTAAATTTGAGGTGATTTTTATGAGCGAAAAAAGAAATCAGGAATATAGGATGATCGGGCTGAATATAGCCTATTATCGAAAACTAAAGGGATTGACACAGCTACAGCTTGCAGAGACGATCAACATCAGCCGCACCCATATGAGCAATATCGAAGCCCCCAATATGCCGACTTCTATCTCCCTTGACACGCTGCTTGACATTGCGGACGCACTGGAAACGCCCGCTGCAAGTCTCTTATATTTTGATAGGTAGAAACTCTGTTGTATTTTTTACACAGGAGATAAACAGTCTTTCTTCTTACCTAAATTCGCTTTGCCGCATTCGTAAGCCCGTAATAATTGTTAGGATATAGATTGAGATCTCCGAACACGCTTCTGGGTATTTTCCAATACCTTCCAAACTTAACTGCGGGAATCTCCCCGCTCCTGATTCTTCGATACACCGTTGATGTACTGACCTGCATTCTCTCACAAAATTCTTTGATCGACATATAAGATTCTTCCATAATTTTATTCCCTCCGAAACATTTTTTGATTTTTAATTACTTATCAAAGCGCTGCCAACAACCATGCAAAAGAGATCATGAATAGCCACGATCTCCGTTTATCAATCTGTTTGAAAAGAAAATAAAAAATAAAACTTCCGTAACATACCAATAATGAATCATTGTATCCACAAAAAATTATGCTCGAATTTCCCCTTCATCCTCGCATTGATCGCGTTCCATACAAAAAAACCGTCAATTCTTTTTGCGTACTTGCTATATTAGTAAAAAATATGAATTATTATCTTCTCATTCAAA
>JAMPGN010000194.1 GCA_023663915.1 Eubacterium sp.
GCTGTCAGGTGGTGGGAAAACCGATCTGCCGGGGATTGAACTGAAAGATAAGATCGTGTTAGACCATATTACGTATGCCTATCCGAATACGGATAAGAACATCTTTACGGATGCCCATATGGAAGTGAAAAAGGGGCAGTCTGTAGGCATCATGGGTCCTTCCGGCGCGGGCAAATCCACGATCGTGGATATTCTGCTGGGTTTACTGCATGTCCAGTCGGGAACGATTACCTGCGATGGTGTCGATATATTTGACAATTATGCGTCATGGCTTTCCAAGATCGGATATATTCCGCAGTCGATCTATCTGATTGACGAGTCGATCCGTGACAATATCGCGTTTGGCATTGATGGGGATAAGATCGATGACAAGCGCATCTGGGAAGTGTTAGAGGAGGCGCAGCTTAAGGAATTTGTGGAAGAACTTCCGGAAGGGCTGGATACGACCATAGGTGACAGGGGTGTCAGAATATCCGGCGGACAGAGACAGCGTCTCGGTATTGCCAGGGCACTCTATCACAATCCGGAGATCCTCGTTTTTGATGAGGCGACTTCCGCGCTGGATACGGATACGGAGAAGGCTGTCATGGATGCCATCAACAACTTCCATGGAAGGAAGACGATGGTAATCATTGCACACCGGTTAAATACGATCGCGAAGTGTGATGTGATCTACAAGGTGGAAGGTGAGAAGATTATGGAGACGACGTTATCATGTTAGGAATCGAGACACAGGAAGGCTTCGGGCTTGGAAATCAACTTTTTTTCTATGTTACGGTCAGATGTATCGCGCAGGATAAGGGCTATTCGTTCAGCGTGCTGGATCCGGAACATTTTGCCAACAATATGCACAGCGACTGCGGGCTGTATTTTATGGATCTGGATATGGGCGAGCCATCTAAGAAAGAGGATTACAAGAAGGTGTTCCATGAAAAAGAAACCCGTCTCTTTGCAGGTAATTCCAAACACGATCTGACCCATGGCGTCTATGTGACAGACGCTGATGAGCGGCTGTTTACGATCGAGGATGATACGCTGGTTTACGGCAACCTGCAGTCGGAGGAATATTTTATTTCCCATAAAGAGGAGATTAAGAAATGGCTGGCGGTAAAACCGGAATACGACTGCAGGGAGTACAGCAGGGACAACCTGTGCATCATGCACTTAAGATGCAGCGATTACATGGGCTCCCCGGAATTATATCTGCGGAAGAAATACTGGCTCATGGGTATGAAACAGATGAAAAAGATCAATCCCGATATGGAGTTCATGATTATCACCAATGATGTCAGGGAAGCCGGTAAACTTCTGCCAGGCATTCCTGCATATAATTTTGATCTGGCAAAAGATTACAGTGTGCTTAAGAATGCAAAATATCTACTGTTATCTAATTCGTCCTTCACCTATTTTCCGGCGTTTACGAGTGATACCGTACAGTATATCCTGGCGCCTAAATACTGGGCGAGGCACAATGTGTCTGACGGCTACTGGGCATCGGAACAGAATATCTATGCCGGCTGGCATTATATGGACCGTGCCGGCAGGGTATATACCGCACAGGAGTGCAAAGAGGAATTGTCTGTGTATAAACAGACATCCAAAAAATATAAAAACGTCAATGTACGCCCCGGAGGAATACGGCTTAAAGTGATGGAGCTGCATGCACAGTACATTTATAAAAAAGCATATTTGTGCAAGATAGCACGCGGAGTGAAAAGGCGTATCCGCAAATTGTCCGGCAGAGTGTGAAAACATTCCGTTTCATGGAATGGATAAGCCAGGCGCTTTGCCCGGAGCGGCGTGAGCGTGAAAAGAGGGAATGGAAGTATCCGGAAAGAACTGAAAAATATGGAAAATAAGGCGATGTATTATAAAATTGTACAGAAAATAAGCTGCTGGTGTAAGAAACGATCAGATCACATTGACCGTATCCCTATGAAGAGGATGGCAGTGTATGCCGGCATCTGTTTTGTGTTATCACTGCTCCCGCTTTTGTGGCTGGGCAGATATAATGTGATGTGCATCGACGATTATGATTACGGCAGAAGGGTGCATGATGTCTGGATAGCAACAGGTTCTATAGGACAGTCGGTCAAAATGGCATGGCAGCAGAATATGGATTTTTACCAGGACTGGCAGGGAACGTATGTATCCTGCTTTCTGATGGCGTTGTGTCCTATGAATTTCCATTATAAGGCTGGTTATCTTGTGCCGGTTCTGATGATTGGAATGTTTGCGGTATCTACCTTTGCGCTGGGCAGGCATATCCTGTGCAAATGGCTTGGGACAGACCAAAAAAGCAGTGTCTTTGTCATGTTTGTGCTGCTTTTTATGTTTTATCAGGTGCTGGAGGCGCCCTATGAGGGGATTTATTGGTATAATGGGGCGACACATTATGTTTTGATGCAGTCAGTCTGGTTTTTTACTGCGACAGCCATTTCCATGAGTCTGTGGTCTGAGAAAAAGTCCGGTGAAGCATTCTGGTGTGTGGTGGCGGCAGTCCTTGCAGTGATTGTTGGCGGAGGCAATCTGGTGACGGGTCTTCAGGCGGAGGTCGTCATGGCGCTTCTTGTCGTCTATGCGGCGGTGATGAACCGGAAGAAGGTCCTGACGGCGATCATTCCTTTTCTGACAGGGACGGCTGGGTTTCTGGTCAATACGATGGCGCCGGGGAATTTCAAACGGGGGAGTATCGATACGGATGTAGGCTATCCGTCGGTGGTGTCTATACTGTTATCTTTTTATCATGCGGTGGTGTTTATGATCCGCTGGACGACTCCTTTCGTGATTCTGGTCTGGCTGATGCTCCTGCCGGTCCTGTGGAAGAGCGTGAAGCGTTCCGCGAAAACTTTCCGGCATCCGGTGTGGGTGACTCTGGGGGCATTTTGCGTGCTCTCGGCGATGTTTACACCGACGCTTTTTGCCGTGGGTATGGTGGGGCTTTCGAGGGTGGATAATATTATCCAGATGGTGTATTATTTATGTCTGGTCATGGTGACTGCTTACTGGCTGGGGTATTTCTCCCATAGGACGGAGCGGGAGGATGCCAGCGGAGTCCCGGATACCGATGCAGGTAGGGCAATAACAACAGATGCAGCGCAGATGTCTGCGGGCGCGGCGTTCGGCAGTTTCCTGGAGAAGACGGGAAACAGGATGACGGCAGTCTTTGCATTTATCGTTCTTGTCATGTGGATATGCACGGCGGACAAGAATACGTACACAAGTGTATCGGCATTGCGTTCGGTGGTAAATGGCGAGGCGGAAACTTTTTATGAGGAGGCAATGGAACGCCATGAGATCTATACGGACGAGAACATTACAGAAGTCGAATTAAAGCCTTATTCTGCATGCCCTGCGATCTTTGAGGGCAATGACCTGAGTGAAGATGCCGGGAACTGGCTGAATCTTGCGGTCATGCAGTACTATCACAAGGCTTATGTGAAGATTGTAGGGGATTGATATGTCTGAAAAACTGCGATTACCGGACGTCACGCTGGCAGCGATGACCAGCGTGGATATTTATGAGACGATTAAGGCAATGGAATATAGTATGCGGCAGATCGACTTCGGGGATGTGGCGCTTATCACGCACAGGAGACCGCTCACACTTCCGAATAACATACGTTATTCCCATACGTCCAAATTGGATAATATCGATAAATTTAATTATAAGATGGTCTATGAACTCGGCGAACATATCCACACAAGGTATGTGCTCCTCGTGCATGCGGACGGCTTCGTGGTGCATCCGGAAAGTTTCCGGAAGGAATTTCTGGATTACGATTATATTGGCTCCCCGTGGCCGCTGCCGAAGAATGATTATGCATACCGTGATTCCAGAGGGCAGATCTGCCGTGTGGGAAACAGCGTGTCCATCCGCAGCAAGAGGCTTCTGGATTTCCCGAAACAGGCGGGGCTTACATGGGAGAAGATGGAAGATGACAATTATAATGAGGATACCTTTCTGTGCTGCAAATACAAGAATGTGATCGAGGATGCCGGTATGAAGTTTGCGCCCATCGAGGTGGCGAAGTATTTCGGGCATGAGCATATGATCCCGGAAATCATGGATGTGGAGAAACCTTTTGTCTTCCATAAATGGCGCGGCAGGAATGCGCAGTATCCGAAGTTTGTCAATCCGTGGAAAGTAAGATGGCAGAAGATGAAGGATATCATCAGACCATTGCTCTTCTGGCGGCGATTGAGGAAATAAATAACAACTGCAATGCAAAGTGAAGGAAAAAGAACAGAAATGATTTACGATTGTATTCCCTTTTTCAATGAACTGGATATCTTAAAACTCAGAATGCAGATCTTATCGCCTTATGTGGATCGGTTTGTGCTGGAAGAGTCCACGGTGACTTTTTCCGGAGAACCCAAGGAGATGATTTTTGCCAAGAATCGGGAGATGTTCGCGGAATTTGAAGACAAGATCGTTTATGTGGCGGTGGACAATTCGCCAATGAGCGGTGTGACGACACATGAGAGGGACAAGTTTCAGAAGAATCAGCTGATTCGCGGGATGGAGGGCTGCACCCCCGATGATATCGTGATTTTCAGCGATGTGGACGAGATACCGAATCCCAGGACGTTACAGGAGGTTCTGGAACATTTTGATCCTGCGAAAATCTATCATCTGGCACAGCGGATGTTTTACTGCTTTCTGAATATGGAAGAAACATCGGGAAATCTGTTGTCCATTACCGGCGAGTTTCCGGGCATCGCGCGGAAGCAATGGCTGGGAACCAAGATCTGCAGTTTCGGGAATCTGCCTGAAAAGGGGATTGTGTACTTAAGGGAAGTCTCCCCGTCTGACCCGCGCAGTGTGCGCATTGCGGACGGCGGATGGCATTTCGGTTACATGGGCGGTGACGGCGAGCGGGATGTGGCGAAGCGTATCGGCATCAAGGTACAGGCGGCGGCGCACCAGGAATACAATAAATCCAGATATTTAAAGGAGGCGGTGGACAGGCTGCTGTGCGGTGAGGATATTTTTGACCGGAATGCGAAGTTTGTCCGCGTGCCGATCGATGAGAGCTATCCGGAGTATCTGCGGGAGCATCAGGCGGAATACGCATTTCTGATTGCACCCGAGGTCAGCAGGATGGGGATTGCCTGGAAAAAGACGAAGCTTGGCTGTAAAAAGTATCTGCGGAAGGTTCACGGGGCTGCAGCGCGTATGCTGCATCGGTAAGCGGGATCACATTCGAGGAACAGTAACGCGTGTTATGTAAAATAGCATACGTTATGAATAGAAAGGAGGCGTGTCGGCATGGAATTATATCACTCGGTTTTATCGGGTCTGCGGAGCATATACCGCAAAGTTCATTTCGCGGGAATTTACTTATTCTATGCCGGACTGACGATTGAACTCCTTATTGTGGTTATTGATAAGAGTAATTACATCAATCCCATCGAAGGAAGGCTTTTTCAGATCACCTTCGCGCTTTTTGCCCTAAAACTGCTTCTGACGGGGTATAATAAGAAAGAATGGTGTGTGATCATATTGCTTGAGGCGGTCGCTTTTGTGTCTTACCGGATCACGGGTGCGAATGATCTGATCCGCATCGTGACATTTGTGGCGTCATGCAGGGATGTTCCCTTTAAGCCGATGTTAAAATATACTTTTTATGTGACCCTGACCGGCTGTGCGGCGATCGTCGTATTGTCGCTGACGGGAATCTATGGCGCGGTCAGCCTGACACAGGCGTATGGGCGGGAAGGCGCGGAGATTGCGCGTTATACCGGTGAGGCGCTGGCACAGGAGACCCGCTATACCTTGGGCATGGGGCATCCGAATGCACTGTTCTGCATGTTCCTGATGCTGGTAACGCTGGGAGTCTATGTTTATTTCGACAAAATGAAATGGTATTTCTATCTGTTTCTGATGCTGCTCAATGTGGGTGTATATATGCTGACGGATTCAAGGACAGGCATGTTGATTGCCACGGTATATATCGGGGGTGCATGTGTGCTGACGTACTGCAGATTTCTGCGGGAGAAAGCGTTTATCTATGTATGCGGACTGCTGGTGTTTGTCCTGTGCATCGGATTCTCCGTGGATGCGGCTGTGTATGCGCCGAAGGTGCGGCAGGCACAGTGGGACGCTTATTTTCTTGGTGATCCGGGAACGGATAAGCATACCCTGGCAATGCTGAGTGTTGACAGCCATATCAACGGCAGGATTGTGTCTTTGACAAATTCGGCGAATAATGACGGTTCGATTGAGACATGGTCTGCTTTTTCTGAACCAAATAATATGAAATATTATTTTGATATGGGATGGGTGAAGCTCTTTTATCGTTATGGAGTCGTGCCGGGCAGTCTGTATATAGCCGCCTGTCTTGCGCTTTTGTGGCGGATGTATAGGAGGAAGGACGCGTGCGGATTGCTGGTGTTTGCCACGCTTGCGGTATATACTGTGGTTGAGGCGCATCTGGTGTCCGTTTATATTGGCAGGAATTTCCTGCTTATAATGATGGGGTATTATCTGACGGAGGGTCTGTATGGTGCAAAACTGCGGGAATTGGAAGAGCATTTGAGCGGTCAGGCAATAACTTGAGTTTCTGCAAATCGTATCATAAGAATTTACAAATTTGTGTTAGTATCTACTTAGATGATATAGAAATAATGTTTTAAGAAGGAGTGCAGTATGAAGATGATTCACAAGATAAAAAACATTGTACTAATTTTAGTTGTTGGGGGGTATTGGTATTGCCTTGCTTTTCCTGGTTAATCTGATTCCAACCGGTCCGATGATAAGAAATGCGAAGGCATCTATTGATATCTTCAAAGTGGAAGGCTCCCATGCGCAAGTTATCCATGGTTATCCGACAACTACGTTGGACAATTATACGGATGCATGGATGTTAAGGAATGCTTTTTATAATGGCGAGGAATCTGCGTGGCAAAAAGCTCTACATGTATATTGCTATGGTTATACAAATGGAGAAACAAACGGAGTATGTGAGAGCATGATAGCCTGGCTGGAAGGTAAAGCAGGGTATGAAAGAGTGTCTTACGCAAGGTATTGGCATGGTTATTTAATTATTCTGAAACCTTTGCTGTATTTCTGGGATTATGGAGATATCAGAGAATTTTTAAAGTTTATTGAGTTGTCTATGTTGATTTATCTGTGTGTCATGTTGAGCAAAAGGCAATTGACGTGTTTTATACCAGCAGTTGCCGCAGCAATGATGTGCATCGAATTTCCAATAATCGGTATGTCTATGCAATATTCGTGGGTTTTCATTATTGCAATTTCTTTTTCTATCATCATCTTAAAAGGACGTTTACCTGTCAACGCTGATTGGTATGACATGCTTTTTCTGGTAATAGGAATGATGACCAGTTACTTTGATTTTTTGACATATCCACTTTTCACGTTAGGATTTCCGCTTTTAGTTCTTGTAATCAGCAGGAGTGATGAAACGGAGAATCATACTAATTTTACAGTAATATCTATTAAGAAGTCTGTATATTGGTCCATAGGCTATATTGGTATGTGGGTGCAAAAATGGATACTGTGCACTATTTTTACGGGAGAGAATCTGGTTGCAGACGGACTACAGGCTATATTGAACCGTACAGGGAGAAATGTAGATGGAAAACAGATTGGTTATATAGAGACACTGTGGGAAAATATAAAACTTCTTTGCAAATATCCATATGTTCTGGCTGTTTTCATAGCGGCTGTCTTGATTTTTTTCACATGCAGGAAAAAGGGCGAGGGTATATTTTCTAAATGGGCAGTTGCTGCTTATTTATATGTTGCAATACTGCCATTTTGCTGGTATGCAGTGAGCATCAATCATTCCTATATCCATTCTTTTATGACGTATAGAATATTAGGTCTTACTGTTTTTGCATTATTATGCGTATTGACGGAAGTAAGAAGCAGTAAACTTCAGAGGTAAATTTGCAAGGCAGGATAAACTTATAAAGTTACAAAAATATTAAGGGAATGCAGTCTTACCGCAT
>JAMPGN010000195.1 GCA_023663915.1 Eubacterium sp.
AAGTCAAAATGGAACTGATATTAGACCGGGTGACAAAACAGTATAAAAATAAGATTGCGGTAGACCGTCTGAGCACAACTCTAAAAGAAGGTGTGTACGGGCTTCTCGGTGCAAACGGGGCGGGAAAGACGACTTTGATGCGCATGATCTGTGGTATCGCTGAGATCAGCAGCGGTGAGATATGGCTGGGCGGTGAGGAGATCGGGGCGATGGGCGGAAGATATCGGGATCTACTGGGATATCTGCCGCAGGATTTCGGGTATTACCCAAATTTCACCGCTATGGAATTTATGCTGTATATCGCATCCTTAAAGGGGTTAGACCGCGCATATGCCAAGGCACAGAGCAGGCTCCTTTTGCAAAAAGTCGGGCTGGCAGGTGAGATGCGCCACAAGATCAAGACTTTTTCCGGCGGTATGCGGCAGCGGCTTGGCATTGCACAGGCATTGTTGAACGATCCGAAGATCCTTGTGCTGGACGAACCTACGGCGGGGTTAGATCCGAAGGAGCGGGTACGCTTCCGTAATATGATTGCGGATTTGGGAAAAGAGAGGATCGTTATTCTTTCCACGCATATCGTGTCGGATGTGGAAGAGATCGCGGACTGGATATTTCTGATGAAGCAGGGACAGTTTATCGCACAGGGAACGTTGGACGATTTGCGGAAACACTATCTGGAAGTGGCAGGCGCGGACGAAACCGAAGTGTTTAATTTGGAAAAACTTTATCTGTTTTATTTCGAGGAAGGGGATGAGGAATATGATGCGGTATGAGTGGAAAAAGATTTTTGAGCGCAGGCTGAATGTGACCGCTATGCTGCTGGGATATATTTTGATCGGCATATGCGTGTTTAGCTATATTTCGCAGGAAAGTTTTTATGAGAAGGAGACGGACAGCTATATAGAGGGAATCGAGGCGATCCGTTTAGACCAGGCGAGGGCGGAAAGCCAGACGGAGGTGATTACCGAAGAATATATGACGGAACTGATTGCGAAGATACAAAGTTATCACATGGATTTGGATAGCGACGAGGCATACATAGAAATTGTCCGCCCGTTGGGGGATATCTTCTATTTTGCGGCAAAAAGCTATACAGATCTGCGGGAAAACATGATAGACAGAAATGCCTTAAATGAGATCGACTTGACAGACGGTGCAGGATTTTACGAGCATCGGATAAAGAAGATCAAGGATTTTCTAAACTGCGATTTTTCCTATGGCAATTATAAGGAAATAGAGAAGGAGTATTGGATCAAAAAGGCGGAAAATACAAAGATTCCTTTCCGGTGGGGCGGCAAAGGCGTTATGAGCAATGTATGGGAACTTACTTTTGTGGGCGTGTATCTGTGGTTCGTGGTGGTAATATGCGTAAGCCCTGTTTTTTCAGCCGAGTATGAGTCTGGCGCGGCATCTTTGCTGCTTACGACGAAGTATGGAAAAGACAGGCTGATTCGGTCTAAGATTGCAGTCAGTGTGCTTTTTACAGTGGGATATCTGACTGGCGGAGCGGTGCTGGGCGTAGGTTCGACCGCGCTGATTCTCGGAATGCCGGGCGCAGACTTGCCGGTTCAGTTGTGGGATTCGGTGATACCGTATAATCTTACGGTAGGACAGGCGTGTCTTGGTAACTTTGCCTTGATTCTGCTGATTGGGATCACGATCGCATTGGTACTACTGTGCTGCTCTGCAAGATTACGGTCTTCCCTTGCGACACTTGTTATCGGTATAGTGATTATTATTGCGCCGGCATTTTTCCGCATGAGTAAAGAGAGCGGTCTGTGGAATCATATCAATTATCTGTTTCCGGTCAGAGCGGTTAACTTGAGGGAAATGTTAGGTTCGTTTGTGAGTTACACGGTCGGGAATGTGGTGGTCTCCTATGCGGGAATGGTGGTGATTGTGTATGCGACAATCAGTGTCGGTGCACTTGTGTGGATACGGGGAGGATTTGTGAAGGGGCAGTAGAGCAGGCGTTTATGCTGTAAATTCAGATTTCAAAATATTTTCTGTGTGATTAGTCGCTCGATTTCTTCTGGGAAAAGATCGTTTTGTATATCGATATCTTTCTTTTCGAGTTGCGAATATTTTTCATCTGTGTAGCCTTTTGACAAGACGGCATAAACCTTTTGTACAGGGGCGGCGACTACGTCACGAATATCTTTTTGCAGAAGCGTATTGGGTACGTTTAGCCCGGTGTTGCGGTCATTCACAAAGCCGATACAGCCGCATACGTTTCCGACTGCCTTTTCTGAAAAAAGTTTTGCTCCATGACCAGTAAAATCTCCGATCATGGTGGTGTTGTGTTTTAGATTCATCATATATTCTAATATGTTTAGTTTTTGGACGGTGGAGCCGTTTGTGGCAAATTGGAAATCATTTTCGACTAAACGGTTGTTAAGGCATTTTTCGTAAAAATAAATTGCGGATGATACGTTGAAACGGTTTGTCTGGACTCCCGTTAAATGCAGAAAATTATGCCGATGAAATGTAACTTCATAACCTTTTATGGGTAAAATGTGACAATCATCGTGTAATCGGCTTTTGACTTCAAGTGGTGAACCATAGAGAAAGAGAATTTTTTGTTCGTTCAGATTTTGGTTGTATAATAAGGCGGATTTTGTCATGATTTGTATTGCTTTTCTTTTGTCCATAGATGTGTCCTTTACCTGTATTTTAGAAATGTTTTAAAGATGCATTTGTATAGGTGACAATGATTTGCCAATCCGATATTAAAAAGGGAATGTCTGTGCCGCAGCTACAACACTCCCTTTTCATGGTTGATTTTTCCGTTGTCTGCCAACTTCCGGCACCTATGTCCGGATAATATATCAGGTTTTTCCGTTGCCTGCCAACTTCCGGCACCTATGTCCGGATAATATATCAGATTTTAGGTGTCAACCCACCGCTGACTACAGCTTTTATAGCTACATACTACACTAGAATAGTATAAAATGCAACTACATTTTAATATATGCATATATATTTTTTTTATGTAATAGAAAATTCCTACGCAAACTTCGAGTTCGCGACGAGTTTTCTTAAGATGCATGGCATCTCTTAGGGATTACTCATAATCTCGCAAATAAGCGTCAGCTCGTTTTTTATGCCCTCAACGCCTCCTTCATCGATTTCACATATTCCCCAATATATTTCGGCGCTTCCTTTCCATGTTTCTCCAATAATTTAATAATTGCAGACCCCACAATCGCGCCGTCGGAAATATCCGCCATTTTCTTAGCCTGTTCGGGCGTGGAGATGCCAAAGCCGATCGCGCACGGGATATCGGTATTGCGGCGGACGACATCGACAATCGAGGCAAGGTCGGTATTGATTTCGCTCCTCATGCCGGTGACACCCAGCGATGACACGATATATAAGAAACCTTCCGCCTCTTTTGCGATCATGGCAATACGGTGTTCCGAAGTCGGCGCAATAAGCGATATCAGATCCACACCGTACTCGTGGCACAGAGGAAGAAATTCTTCCTTTTCCTCAAAGGGCAGGTCGGGCAGAATCAAGCCGTCCATTTCAATGTCATGGCACATCGAGAGGAATCGCTCCGTACCATAGGAAAAAATAACGTTGGCATAAGTCATAAATACCATTGGAACTTTGATGTCCCGACGGAGTTCTTTTACAAATGCAAAAATCTTATCGGTGGTGATGCCGCCACTCAATGCGCGGATATTAGCGCCCTGGATAACAGGACCTTCCGCGGTGGGATCGGAAAAGGGGATACCGAGTTCGATCAGGTCTGCGCCATTTTCTACAGCGGCGCGGACGGTGGCGGCGGTCGTTTCTAAGTCCGGATCGCCACAGGTGATAAAGGCGATAAATGCCTTTCCGTTTTCAAAAGCTGATTTTATCTTACTCATGGATATCCTCCCCTCTGTAACGTGCGATCGCGGCACAGTCCTTATCCCCTCTTCCGGAGATGGTGATAACGATAATCTGATCTTTCTCCATCTTGGGCGCAATTTTGATGGCATGTGCAACGGCGTGTGCCGATTCGATAGCCGGAATAATGCCTTCTGTCTTGGCGAGATACTCAAAAGCACACACCGCCTCATCGTCGGTCACGGGTACATATTCCGCTCTGCCGATATCGTGCAGGTAGGCGTGCTCCGGTCCGACACCGGGATAGTCTAATCCGGCGGAGATGGAATAGACCGGCGCGATCTGACCGTATTCATCTTGACAAAAATAGGATTTCATACCGTGGAAAATACCGAGTCTGCCGGTGTTCATGGTAGCCGCAGTCTCGAAGGTGTCGATTCCTCTTCCAGCCGCCTCGCATCCGATCAGTTTCACGGATTCCTCTTCGATAAAATGATAGAAACTTCCAATCGCATTGGAACCGCCACCTACACAGGCGATGACAGCATCGGGCAGCCTGCCTTCTTTGGCGAAGATCTGTTCCTTGATCTCTTTCGAGATGACCGCCTGAAAATCACGGACAATGGTCGGAAAAGGGTGTGGTCCCATTACCGAACCGAGGCAGTAGTGGGTATCGGAGATGCGGGAAGTCCACTCGCGCATTGCCTCCGAGACGGCGTCTTTCAAGGTGGCGGTTCCCGATTTGACAGGAATGACCTCGGCTCCGAGCAGACGCATACGGTACACATTAAGCGCCTGGCGGATGGTGTCTTCTTCGCCCATGAAAACAACACACTCCATTCCCATCAGTGCGGCAGCGGTCGCCGTAGCAACGCCGTGTTGTCCGGCACCCGTCTCGGCGATCAGCCGTGTCTTTCCCATCTTTTTGGCGAGAAGCGCCTGACCGAGCACATTATTAATCTTGTGTGCGCCTGTGTGGTTGAGGTCTTCACGCTTGAGATAGATTTTTGCACCGCCGAGGTCTTTGGTCATTTTCCCGGCATAATAGAGTCGGGAGGGCCTTCCGGCATACTCGTTAAAAAGTTCGGACAGTTCCCTGTTAAATTCCGGGTCGTTTTTGTAGTGGTTATACGCTTCTTCCAATTCAATTACGGCGTTCATCAGCGTTTCCGGAATGTACTGACCGCCGTGTATGCCGAAGCGTCCGTTCGGGTTTGTCATGTAAAATGCTCCTTTCATTAAGAGAATTGTGTATGTGATAGGAAATTTCGAGTTCGCGACGAGTTTTCTTAAGATGCAGGGCATCTCTTAGGAATTACTCATAATCTCGCAAACGAGCGTCAGCTCGTTTTTTTTATGAGATGCTTGCGTGCTAACTCATGAGATTCATATTGCGCTGTCAATGCCCACAATCCGGTTGTCGCACAGCATCTACAAAAGCCTTCATTTTATCGATATCTTTATATCCGTCTGTTTCAATGCCGGAACTGACATCGACGGCATAGGGGCTCAACTTGCGGACAGCATCTTGGACGTTGTCTGCGTCAAGCCCGCCTGCAAGAAAATATGGACGGTTTATCTTTTCCAATAATTTCCAGTCGAACACTGTACCAGTTCCGCCTTGACCGGAATCCAACAGGACATAGTCGGAACTGCTCGCATTTGCGGCGGCTATATCTTGTGCGCTATCAATGCGGTATGCCTGGATCAGAGGACTGCCGACAGAAGTCACTTCGCCAGTCATGGATGGTTTGCGGAAAGATGATGTTTCGTCAACCATTGCCGGTTTGCTGATCAGAGCGCGAAGCTGCCGGATGTAGTCTTCGGATTCGCCACCGTGTAGCTGGACAATATCGATGATACCATCCCTCAGAAGTCTGGCTATGGTTTCGGGCGCTTCACGAACAAAAACACCGACTGCCTGGATAGATGGGTGAAGCAGCTTTTTCAATGCGGATGCCTTTTCTATACTGACATAACGCGGACTTTTCGGGGCGAATACAAAACCGATATATTCCGGTTTCAGATCGTTTGCGGCTTCGATATCGCAAGGTCTGGATAGACCGCAGAGTTTTATTTTTGTCATATTACTCCATTCTGGAGCGTTTACGCGGCGGGGTGCCGCAAATTTGTGACGCTCCGACACAAATCTGGATCGGAACCTGTTCAGACTGTGAAATAATCAGTACACCCATGTGGTTTTTCAAATGAATCTCCCTTCATGCATTGGCGAATGTGATGGTCAGGAATAGGTTCGTACAGCTTTGATGATTAGTTACCGCGCAGTTTTTTAAGTCTAGCTTTTTTGTCGTCGGCGCGCATCAGCGTTTCGCCAATCAGAACAGCATCTGCTCCGATCTCCCGTAATTGGCGTATATCCTCTGGCGTGCTCACACCGCTTTCGGAAACGAACAAAACATTTTTCGGAATCAGTTCACGCAATCTGCGGCTGTTGCCGGTGTCTACGGAAAAGTCTTTGAGATTGCGGTTGTTGACGCCGATTATGCGTGCATTGGCGTTTAGCGCGGTTTGCACTTCTTTTTCGTCATGGGCTTCTACCAGCGCGGATAAGCCGAGATCATCGCAGATATGGATATATTCTTTGATCTGGGACTTGCTCAGTATGGAACAGATCAAAAGCACTGCGGATGCGCCCAATACTTTGGCTTCGTAGATCATGTATTCATCGACTGTAAAATCTTTGCGCAGGCAGGGGATGGAAACGGCATCTGCAATTTCCTTCAAGTAGCTGTCGTGACCGAGAAACCACTTGGGTTCCGTGAGCACGGAGATACAGTCTGCCCCTGCCGCCTCATATTCCCTGGCGATCTGCAGATACGGAAAATCTGACGCAATCAGCCCCTTGGATGGAGATGCCTTCTTGCATTCGCAGATAAAAGAGATTTCCGGTTGTTGCAACGCCTTTTCAAAATAAAACTTTTCGGCGGCGGGGGTGTTTTCAGAAAGCAAAAGCGCTTCTGTTTTGACCGTATCAAGCGGTATCTTTCTTTTTGCCTGCTCCACGCGCTCCCTTGCGTGGGCGGCAAGCTGGTCTAATATTGTCATTGTGTAATGTGCCTCCTTTATCATTCCATTTTGGATTCATGGAAAGTTATACGGGAAGTAAATCCTGTTAAAGATTATTTCTAAGTTCACAGACGCAGATAAAAACTGCATGGTTCTATTCTGTATCAGGACGGTTGCTCACTTCAATCAATTTGTTCAGCGTTTCTAGAACTTTGCCGGAATCGATCAATTCTGCGGCGAGACGGATACCGTCTTTCATGGTTTCGGCTTTGCCGCCGATGTAGAGCGCTGCACCTGCATTCATCAGGACGGCATTGCGTTTGTGTCCTTTTTCCCCGCTTAAAATGGCGCGGACGATATCTGCATTTTCCTGCGGTGTGCCGCCTTCCAGGTCGGCTTTCGTGCAGCGTTCCAACCCGAATTGTTCGGGAGTGATTACATAGGATTTAAACCAGCCGTCCTTCATCTCGCAGACAGTGGTGGGCGCGCTCAAAGAGATTTCGTCCAGTTTATCCTGCCCGTAAACCACCATGCCCCGTTTGACGCCAAGATTGATCAAAACCTGTGCCAGTGGTTCCACCAGATATTCATCATATACGCCGAGAAGTTGAGTCGTTGGGCTGCCGGGGTTGGTGAGCGGTCCAAGAATGTTAAATACGGTGCGGAATCCCAATTCCTTACGGATGGCGCCGACATATTTCATGGAAGTATGGTATTTCTGCGCGAAGAAAAAGCACATCCCCACTTCGTTGAGAAGCTCGACACATCTGTCGGGGCTCTGCTGGATATTTACGCCGAGAGCTTCGAGACAGTCCGCTGTTCCGCACTGGGAAGAAGCCGCACGGTTTCCGTGTTTTGCTACTTTCATGCCGCCAGCCGCGCACACGAGGGCGGACGTGGTGGAGATGTTAAAACTGTGTGCGTTGTCACCGCCGGTTCCGACAATCTCGAATATGTCCATACCGGTATCTACTTTCGTGGCGTGATCCCTCATGGCTGCAGCGCATCCGGCAATTTCGTCGGTCGTCTCTGCCTTGGCGCTTTTGGTGGAA
Organism: Eubacterium sp.; assembly: GCA_023663915.1. Next base: position 7,917 of record JAMPGN010000195.1, read on the forward strand.
AGCGCCGCCAGAAATGCGGCATTTTG
>JAMPGN010000196.1 GCA_023663915.1 Eubacterium sp.
AAAAAGCGGTGTACCCTACCATGAGTGGGAGTTAAAAAAGCGGTGTACCCTACCAATAAGTGGGAATGAAAAAGCGAAGGGCTGATCCGTGAAGTTCAGCCCTTTATCATTTGGGGAGAAGTATCATGCATTTTTCATTTTATACGGTTGATACAGCCTACTGCGATTTTTTGAGGAAAACAGATCCTTGTGTGCCTTATACTATGGATGAGAAGTCCATTCGACCGTTTGTGGGTATTGTTTTTTCCGTAAACGGTCTTCAGTATTATGCACCGCTTACCTCCCCGAAACTTAAGCATCTACATATTTGTCAATTGACAGTTTGTGAGTAAGTATGCTATAGTTAGCATGTTCATAAAGAATATAAGTGGAAAGGTGGCTTTTAGCGTGGGAATTTTTATTCGTTGTGCCCGCACCCGAAGAGAGGGGCAGTAGAAAAGCAGATATAGTATCTCATGTAGATGGGATTTTTTTGCGTGCGAATAAAAATTGCCATAGATTGACCGAACAAATATGACGTAAGTGTCAGATTTGTACAGTCTGCCTTATTGCAGCGTTTTAGCAGGAAAATTCTGTTTGGAGAATTGTACCTGCTTTTTTATTGTGTAATTAGGAAATTTCTCCAAAGAGTGGAAGAACCGAAGATCCTTCCGAACATAAGTGAACCGGACTGTGGAGCGCACAATAAGAAGGAGGCACGCTATGCAAAAGGGCAAGAGACCGCAGAAGTATGCATATGCCCAAAATACATCTGCAAAAAAATTATCGGACGCACAGAATTTTATTACCAATGGAAAATTAATTCGCAGAATTGTCCGTCTTGCGGACATTCAGGCGAATGATACGGTTCTTGAGATCGGAACCGGAAAGGGGCATTTGACAGATGAGCTGTGCAGTAATGCGGGCATGGTTTATTCCGTGGAAATCGATCGGAAACTGTATGAGAGCGCAGGCAGACGGTTGTCGCAGTATTCCAATTTAAAATTGATCCACGGGGATTTTTTGAAATATAAGCTTCCGGACAAGGGAGATTACAAGATCTTTGCCAATATTCCGTATTTCATTACGACACAGATTATAGACAAATTGACGCAGGGGACAAATCCGCCTACAGATATCTGGCTTGTGATGGAAAAAGGGGCGGCAAAACGGTTTATGGGGATTCCGAAGGAGACAACAAAGTCCCTGTTGCTCAAGGTGGGCTGGGAGATGAAGATTATGTATTATTTCCGTAGGGAAGATTTTCATCCCATGCCGACGGTAGATTCCGTTTTGGTACATTTTACCAGAAAGGCAAAGCCGGATCTTGACAGAAGCGAATGCGTCGCGTTTCGGAAATTTATGGAACATTCCATGAAATACGGCATATCCGGTAAAGGCGGATTGCTTACGAAGAGACAGGTATCAGTGGCGCTTAAGCAGGCAGGACTGCCACATGCCCATGAAGATGGCGTTACACTTTATATACAGTGGCTTTGCCTGTTTCGATGGTATCAGACTATATCGACACGGGCAAAGTGGGCGAAGTAAAAAAACTGGCGTGGGAATGTGACGCAGATGTCATCGGAGAACAGAATCTATCTGTCTGTCAGAGAGCGAATCGGCATGGAGGAACTGATACGCCTGATCGAGAAGAAGCTGGCGGGCGGTTACAGAGAATGTGTGTTGCTTATCCCCTATACGGACGGCAGGGCGGTCGCCTACCTCAATGAACACGCGGTGGTATACGAGACGGAGTATCGGGAGGAGGGCGTGCGGATGCGGGTAAACTGCAGGGCGCAGGATTATGGGTATTATGGGAAGTATCTTATTTCCGATGAGAAGGTTGAGGGATAGCATGAATTGCTTTATATTTTTTTGGATATCTATTTTGCAAGGCAGGAAAAAGTCAAATATCCCGCAGCAAGCTGACAGGGTATTAGGTCTCCGCTTCGCTTCGGTCGGCGCTAAACATGCGCCACTGGCGCATAGCGCCCTCGCGGCAGTCGTCAAAGGTTAAGAGAACCTTCGGTTCTCTGCAAGCATGACTTTGACTCGTTGCTCGCGGAAATAAATTTGCGTGTAAATAAACTCCCATATATGCAGCATCTATGGCGCGTATTTCGGCACATCGCTGTCGGCGGACGGATTGACGAATCCCACGGCTTCCACCAGCCGCCTGCCCTCCTCTGACCCGATATAGGCGAAAAATGCCTGCACCACCCCACTCTGCCTAGAGAGCGCGCCGTCGGTCACCATCACCAAAGGACGGCTCATGCGGTAGCTGCCCGTCTGGATCTGCTCCTTCGTCGGCAGACTGCCATCCAGCGCAAGTACCCGAACCGTATCGTCCGGCAGCCCCGCCGAGACATAACCGATCGCCCCCGCTGTCGCCGCGACCCGCGCCATCACTGCGCCCGATGAATCCATCTCATTCGCATAAGCGCATCGATCTTTGAGATCGATCTGTTCCTCAAAAGTACACCTCGTACCGCTTCCCGCTTCCCGTCCTACGACCACGATCATTTCGTCCGCACCGCCCACTTCCAGCCAGTTGCGGATCCTGCCCTCATAGATCGCCGCCAGCTGTGTCAGCGTCACGTCCGCCACCGGATTCGTGGGGTGTGTGATCACCGCGATCCCGTCCACCGCCACCACCGTCTCCACCGCACCCGCCTGCCGCTCCTCTTCCCGCAGATTCCGCGACACATTCCCGATATCCGCCCGTCCTGTCAGCACAGCCGCAATGCCTGCGGAAGATCCGGTAAACTCCGCCGTGACCGTGACGTCTGGATTGGCAGCCATAAAGCCCTCCGCCAGCACATTCGCCAGCGGCTCCATCGCGGTAGAGCCGGTCATGACGATTACCGCGGCTGCCTTCGTTTGCGCCATCTCTTCCGCGTGCATGGCGTTTGTGTTTGTATCTTTTACGGATATCGGTTCTGTGCCTATCGTTTCCTCAGATATCGCCTCCGTGCCTATCATTTCCTCGGTTACCGCCTCCGTGCCTATCTTTTCCTCGGATACCACCTCTGTGTCTATCATTTCCTCGGTTATCGCCTCCGTGCCTATCTTTTCCTCGGTTATCGCCTCTATGCTTATCATTTCCTCGGTTACCACCTCTATGCTTATCATTTCCTTGGTTGCCGCCTCCGTGCCTATCTTTTCCTCGGTTATCGCCTCCGTGTCTGTGTCTTTTACGACTGACGCCTCTGCGTCTGCCGTATCTATGGAACACTTGAGCCGTGTGAAAACATTTGCTTCTCCGTATTCAGCGCGGCATATTGCGATCCCCAGCAGCCCCATGGCGACCATTCCCGCAATGCGCCAACACCTTCTCCTGTCACCGCTTCCTTTCGTCTCCCGCAACCGTCCCGCCCGTTTCCCGCCGTCTTCTTCCTATAATGTATGCGCCGTCCCGTTGTCCATATCCGATCTTTTTATTTCCGCGAGCAACGAGTCAAAGTCATGCCTGCAGAGCACCGAAGATTCTCTTAGCGTTTGACGACTGCCACAAGGACGCTATGCGCCAATAACGCATGTTTAGCACCAGTCAGAGCGAAGCGGTGACCAAATCCCCCGCAGCTTGCTGCCTTGCAAGTTCAATAGGCTGCCGCAGCAAGAAAAGTGCGTACAATATATGGACGTTTTGCAGAATGCAATCCACTATATATTGTATGTCTTAACTTTAATACGACACCCCATTTGACTGATTTAAATATTCGTCGTCTTAGCGCTTGACTGCTGCGCTATGTAGAACGTTTTATTTATTAAACGTTTAAGTTACGTATCAAGTCATTTTTTCTGCCATTTTTTGTCTATTTTTACCTATTTTTTGACTTGCTTTTTGTGATATACGTAAATTTTTGTTTTTTATCTAAAATAAAGTTGAATTTTATCTTAAAATGATGTTATTATAACTAAAACGATTAAGTGAAGATTTGATCGTGTTTCCTCTTATTCTAGTTACCACCATAACTATATAATGTAACCAAAAAAGAACAGCCGTTTCCAAATGACTGTTCTTTTTGGTATATCGCTTTCTCTTCGCTACCTTCCTTCGTTCAGCAAAAAATCCAGAAACGCCTCGCACCCCTCTAAAATATCGTCATACGTCACATCAAATTCTCCCGTATACCACGGGTCGGCGATCGCCCTGCTGCTTCCGGCATATTCTAACAGCTTGTGTATTTTATGCGCCGGATCGCCGCCTGCAATTCTGGTCATGTTACGAATATTGGCGTCGTCCATGCCGATCAAGTAATCATAATCGTCGTAATCCGCCCGCGTCATCTGGACGGCGCGATGCGGAATAAGAGGAACGCCGACCGCACGCAGTTTGTTGACCGTTCCGTAGTGCGGGCTGTTGCCGATCTCTTCACGGCTGGTGGCAGCGGACGCGATCTGAAATTGGGATTCTACGTGACGCTGGCGCACGAGATGGGTCATGACGCTCTCCGCCATGGTGGAACGACAGATGTTGCCGTGGCACACGAATAACACTTTTATCATAGCTCTTATATCTCCTTATAAGTCGTTATAGCTTGGTTTTTCCTTATATTTTCAAGGCTTCCCATACAGCCCCGAAATGACCCTTATATCGTATATCTTACCATATCTTGGTATAAATTACCTCTGGAAATATGTAAAAATCAGGTAAAACCACCCTTTTTTTACCTTTTCCAGAGGTAAAACCATACCCTAAACGGCTTTCTCTTTCCTCTTCTCCAGTTCCCTTATCTCCTTTTCTGCGTCCTCATACTGCAAATGCGTGTAAACATTCAGCGTTGTCGCGATATCCGCGTGCCCCATCAGGTATTGCAGTGTTTTCGGGCTTATCCCTGATTTTGCCATGTTCGTACAGTATGTATGCCTGCAAACGTGCGGCGTGATTGTCGGCAGTTCCTCCTTGTATGTCCTGTTATACTTTCCCAGTGCATATTGAAACCGCTTTTCCCAATGGTTCGCCAGATACGGCATACCGTTCTTATCCAATACCAGAAAGCCTTTCCTGCCGTCCACAACAGGCTCTTTGTCCACTTTACGGCGTTTCTTAATCATATGCCGGAAACACTCATAAACATCATCCCCCATAGGCAGTGTTCTCTCGCCATAGGTTGTTTTGGTATCCACAATCAGGTAAACGCCCTCCCGTGTCCGCTGTAGCTGGTGGTCTATCCTAATTTTCCTGTTTTTCATGTCAATATCATCAAATGTCAGCCCGCAAAACTCGGAAACCCTCATGCCGGTTTTAAACAGGACGTACATTCCGTCATAATACTGCCGGTAATGCTTGTCGCCCTTTATAAATTCAAGGAACAGCCTTTCCTGTCTGGCGGTCAGGGCTTCCCTTCTTACGCTGTCATTGACCAGCACCGTTGCCAGTTCCCAGTCAAACGGATTTTTGCGGATTAAATCATCTTCGACCGCCATGCGGAAAGCAGGTCTGACAACGCCCCTGATCGTATGGATACTACTGTAACTTTTCCCATCCTCCGACTGTAATTTAATCAGCCACCGCCTCGCATCCGACACTTTTACCATGTCAATCCGCTGGTTTCCGAAATCATCCCGTTTCAGCAGGTTGACAACGGTTTTATATCCCGCTTTTGTGTTATGCCTGACGCCGTTTTTAGTCGTCAGATACCGCTCCACCAGTTCAAGCACCGTGATATCCCCTCCATGGTACGCCAGCTCCTCCGCTAGGGCATCCTGCACTTCTTTTTCCAGTTCGCGCAGGGATTTACACGGTCGCTGGTTCGCGTTCAGCTTGTCCGTCTTTTCCAGTTTCCAGCTATAGATGTATTTTGCTTTCCCGTCCTTCCCCTTGTAGGCGAATATGTACCGCCCATCTTTGCGCTGTTGTTCCCCTGTCCTCAATATGCGTCCTCTGCTATCTTTCCTTTTTTCAGCCATTATGCACTACCTCCGCTTTTTCAGTTTTTTTGGTTGGTCAATTGTAACGCTTCCCATAAAATGGGGCAAGGGAAAAAATCCCCGCCCCACATCATTTTAAAACTCCACTTTTTTCTCAATCTTTTTATCGGTTTTTTGGATACCCGCCAGCACCGCGAACTTGAAAATACAGTACACCCACTCGGTAAAACTTTCGCCGTCCTGTTTCGTGAACCTTATGTTTGCTTGATAGCCATGCGATGCTTCGGTAAGATAGAGAAAACCGTATTTTTTCATAAGTTTGAGCAGTTGCAGTTTTCTCATTCCGATTGTATTTGCCAATTTTATGACTCCCTCTTCATCCAGCATATAGTAGGATTCGCGCTCGAATAGTTTATGGATATGCGATTCACACTCTGGAATGTAGCGCTCAATAAGCTGGTACAACTCCACGGCATCCATCTCCTTCGCATCTTCCCTATATAAAGGAAGTTGTTTCCGAGAGTAATAAAGCACGTTTAAGATATCCGCTATGTTAAGCTGCTCGTCGTCGTCACCGTCGAAAATGCCGAAATACTCTTCCAACACCTTTAGGAAAAATCCGGCAACCCTGCTCTTTATTCGGGCATCCTTGATTTCCGTTGCCACGAAGCTATATTGTGCCGCAATCATGAAATCTGCCTGCGGCAGCTGCATAATTGGAGAATATCGTCCATCATCATACCGCTGGCAGAATTGGATGTACTTCTTTCCGTCCTCATCTTGGTAGCGATTGGCGAACAGGGAATCGTTGAAGCAGTTCCGAATGTTCACCATGTCGTGCACCGGCGATAACACCCCCATCTCCTGCAATTTGCCATACACATCCTTTTCATCTTCGATATCAATCGCCCTTTCTGCCTCGGGTACTTTCAACGCGAAATCCGGCAGATTGGCGTCTACGAATTGCAGATTGTCAAGCGGAATCAATTCCACCCCCGTTTTTGTTTCCCGCGCTACTGGCTGGCTCTCCATATTAAGTGCTGGTACAATATGATTTGCTTTCATTATTTTTTCCTCCTTAAATTGCTGAAATTTCGTCAATCATTTTCTCGAATTTTGCCCGCTTTATCAGCGTCTTCGTACCGTTCAACAGGATAAAATCCGCGTTCATATTTTCAGATATCATCCGCCGCAACTTCGTTTCGCCGATGTTGAAATATGCCGCCGCCTCCTTAACGGTCAAAACATATTTCTCCGTCAACGGTATCGCGTACTTTTGCACATTTGAAACCTCCTTTACATTATTGAAGTTTCCATTTTTTCCCTTTGATTCGCTCGTTTTTCCGCTCATTTCTTTGTTGTTTTGAAATGCTTATTTTCTTTGCTTAACTATATTATCGCACACCGAGACTCCAAAAAATAGTGGAAAAATCGCTGATTCTCCTTGGCTATACGGGCAGTTTTTGGTAATATTCCGATTGTATTGTTGACGTTTTATTAGTAAATCATGTCAAATTGCCTTCCAGCATAATTTTATGGTTTAGGAGACGATGTGAACCAAAAAATTAACGGGTATCTCACTTTTTTTAATGTGTCGAAACCTCCATTTTAAAACAAAAAATTGCACAAAACATATGTTCATAGCACGGAAATTTTTTTAATTTTCCCGCTTTTTCCCTTAAAAATCGCCTCACGACACGCAATTTACGCACTAGTCAACTAAATGTAGAGTATTTCACGCCCCCGCATCCGCCTGAATCATGTGATATTAGCAGTGCTGATTTCAGCCTGCTTATCGGTGTCATTGATTGTGTTTCTTCTATAAATATATTGTCACCTGCGATACGTTTATACAATGGTCATTTCCATAAACTCCCACCCCACGCCATCCGAATCACTCTCACGAAATCGTGTTTTATCAACCAGGCGTTTCCTTGCGCGACCTTTTCCATCTTCCAGTTTTTCCAGTCCCCTTTATATCTTTTTTCAAAACACTACGGATTTCATTATGGAAA
>JAMPGN010000197.1 GCA_023663915.1 Eubacterium sp.
TATTTGAGCAACAATTCCCGGCGCAGTTCATCTCCGAGGCGGTGGACCAGACGCGCGGCTGGTTTTATTCCCTGATGGCGGAGTCCACGCTTTTGTTTAACTGTGCGCCTTTTGAAAACGTGATTGTCATGGGGCATGTTCAGGACGAGAACGGGCAGAAAATGAGTAAAACCAAGGGCAATGCGGTCGATCCTTTTGAGGCGCTTGAGACTTATGGCGCAGATGCGATCCGCTGGTATTTCTATATCAATTCCGCACCGTGGCTTCCGAACCGTTTCCATGGCAAGGCAGTCCAGGAAGGGCAGCGCAAGTTCCTTGGCACGTTGTGGAACACGTATGCATTTTTCGTGCTGTATGCGAATATCGACAACTTTGATGCGACGAAGTATAGCTTAGAATATGAGAAACTTCCGGTCATGGATAAATGGCTGTTATCCAAACTCAATACGGTCATCAAAGAGGTGGATGACCATCTGGACAACTACAGGATTCCGGAAGCGGCGCGTGTGCTGGATGAGTTCGTGGACGAGATGAGTAACTGGTATGTGCGAAGAAGCCGCGAGCGTTTCTGGGCAAAGGGCATGGAGCAGGATAAGATCAACGCCTACATGACGCTGTACACCGCGCTTGTTACGATCAGTAAATGCGCGGCTCCGATGATTCCTTTTATGACGGAAGAGATTTATTTAAATCTGGTCAAAAGCATTGACGCAGACGCGCCGGAGAGCATTCACCTGTGCGACTTCCCTACAGCGGACGAGACAATGATTGACAAGAAGCTGGAGGAGGACATGGAAGAAGTCTTGAAGATCGTTGTGATGGGGCGCGCGGCGCGCAACACGGCGAATATCAAAAACCGTCAGCCCATCGGAACGATGTATGTCAAGGCGGAACATGAACTTGACCGGTTCTATCAGGAGATCATTGAGGACGAGCTGAATGTGAAGAAGATCGAATTTTGCGAGGATGTGTCTGCTTTTACAAGCTACAGCTTCAAACCGCAGCTTAAGATGGTAGGGCCGAAATACGGCAAGCAGCTAGGCGGCATCAAGGAGTATTTGTCTGCGGTGGATGGCTCTAAGGCGATGGAAGAGCTGAAGGCGCAGGGTGCGCTGAAATTCGAGGTGAACGGCGTATCGATTGCGTTGGCGGAAGAAGACCTGCTTATCGACATGGCACAGAAAGACGGCTATGTATCCGAGGCGGACAACAGCGTGACGGTCGTTCTTGACACCAATCTTTCTCCGGAATTGATCGAGGAAGGTTTTGTGTACGAAGTGATCAGCAAGATTCAGACCATGCGTAAAGATGCTGGTTTTGAGGTGATGGATCATATCAAAGTGTCCATTAACGGCAATGAGAAGGTTGCAGGGATTGTGCAGAAAAATGTGGAGGCGATCTCCGGAAAAGTGCTAGCGGAGGCGATTGTGACGGGAGAAAATCTTGCCGTATCTAAGGAGTGGAATGTCAATGGCGAGAAGGTTACGATTTCGGTAGAAAAATTACAGTAAGTCGTAAGCGAGGTTTTACACAAGCAGCCACAGATTATGCTTTTACGGAGCGAAAGCACGGTGAGACAGGAATATGGTTTTGCCTGAGTGGACATTTTCATTACACAAAAACCATAATTCACCTTAATTTGCAAGACATTTTAAGCACATTGCTTATAGTCAAAATTTAAAATACAATATATAATAAAGAAATGGAGTTAAGAAATACATTGTTTAGAGCAAAGAATAAACGAGGAGGCACACAAATGGCAAAGAAAGCTGTAACAACAGGCTTCGATACAGAGCTTTTTAAGAGAAGCGTCCTGTATAATGTTCGGACGCTTTACAGAAAGACTCTTGAAGAAGCGACAGATCAACAAATTTTTCAGGCGGTATCCTATGCGATTAAGGATGCGGTGGTAGATCAGTGGTTGAGGACACAGAAAGAGTACGACAGACAAGATCCCAAGATGGTGTATTATTTATCCATGGAATTTCTGATGGGTCGTGCACTCGGTAATAATATAATCAGTCTGCAGGCATATAAGGCGGTGGAAAAGGCGCTTGATGAATTAGGCATTGACATCAATGTAGTGGAAGACCAGGAACCCGATCCGGCGCTTGGAAACGGTGGTTTAGGACGTCTTGCGGCATGTTTCTTAGACTCTCTGGCAACTCTGGGATATGCGGCTTATGGCTGCGGTATCCGTTACCGCTATGGTATGTTCAAGCAGGAGATCAGGGATGGTTATCAGGTGGAAGTGCCGGACAACTGGTTAAGGGACGGCAATCCTTTTGAATTGAGGAGACCGGAGTATGCGAAGGAAGTCAAATTCGGCGGCTACGTCAACGTTTATGTGGATGAGAACGGCAGAAGCAATTTCCGGCAGGAAGGCTATCAGGTGGTGCGTGCCATTCCTTATGATCTACCCATCGTAGGCTATGGTAACGGCATTGTGAATACACTCCGTATCTGGGATGCAGAGCCGGTGGAGTGTTTCCAGCTTGATTCTTTTGACAAGGGCGACTATCAGAGAGCGGTGGAGCAGGAGAATCTTGCGAGAAATATCGTGGAAGTGCTTTACCCGAACGATAACCATTATGCAGGCAAAGAGCTTCGTTTAAAACAGCAGTATTTCTTTATTTCCGCATCGGTTCAGGAAGCGGTTGCAAAATATATGCGTAAGCATGACGATATCCGGAAATTCTACGAGAAAGTGACGTTCCAGTTGAATGACACGCATCCGACGGTGGCGATTGCGGAACTGATGCGTATCTTGATGGATGAATATTATTTGACATGGGATGAGGCGTGGGAAGTAACGACCAAGACATGCGCGTACACCAACCATACGATCATGTCAGAAGCATTGGAGAAATGGCCGATTGAATTGTTTTCTAGACTTCTGCCCCGTATTTATCAGATTGTGGAGGAGATCAACCGCAGATTCGTGGCACGGATCGAGCAGATGTATCCGGGCAATCAGGAAAAAGTACGCAAGATGGCGATCATTTACGACGGACAGGTGAAAATGGCGCATATGGCGATTGTGGCAGGATATTCCGTAAACGGAGTGGCAAGGCTGCATACCGAGATTTTGAAGAATCAGGAATTAAAAGATTTCTATGAGATGATGCCGGAGAAATTCAACAACAAGACCAACGGTATCACGCAGAGACGTTTCTTGTTACATGCCAACCCGCTTTTGGCTGACTGGGTTACGGCGCATGTAGGCAACGACTGGATCACCGATCTGCCGAAAATTAATAAGCTGAAGATTTATGCGGACGATGTGAAGGCGCAGCAGGAGTTCATGAACATTAAGTATCAGAATAAAGTGCGTCTTGCCGAGTATATCTTAGAGCATAACGGCATCGAGGTTGACCCGCGCTCCATTTTCGATGTGCAGGTCAAGAGATTGCATGAATATAAACGTCAGTTGTTGAATATCCTGCATGTTATGTACTTATATAATGAATTAAAAGAGCATCCGGATATGGAGTTCTATCCGAGAACATTCATTTTCGGGGCAAAGGCGGCAGCAGGCTACCACACCGCGAAGCTGACGATCAAACTGATCAATGCCGTGGCGGATGTAGTCAACAACGATCCAGCGATTAATGGCAAGATTAAAGTGGTTTTCATTGAGAACTACAGAGTATCCAATGCGGAGATTATTTTTGCGGCGGCGGATGTGTCCGAGCAGATTTCTACGGCAAGTAAAGAGGCATCGGGAACCGGCAATATGAAGTTTATGTTAAACGGCGCGCTCACGATCGGAACGATGGACGGCGCGAATGTGGAGATTGTGGAGGAAGTCGGTGAGGAGAACGCATTTATCTTCGGTTTAAGTTCCGATGAAGTGATCCGTTATGAGAATTACGGCGGTTATCACCCGACGGAGATTTTCAACAATGATCCCGATGTGCGCAAGGTTTTGATGCAGTTGATTAATGGCACATATGCGCCGAATGATCCGGATCTGTTCCGTCCGCTGTACAATTCACTGTTGAATACGCAGAGCACGGCAAAGGCGGATACTTACTTTATTCTGAAAGATTTCAAATCATATGCCGAGGCACAGAAAAAGGTAGAGGCGGCGTACCGAAATGAGAGCGGATGGGCTAGGAGCGCGATCATAAACGTGGCATGTTCCGGCAAATTCACTTCCGACAGAACCATCCAGGAGTATGTGGATGAACTCTGGAAACTGGATAAGGTTGTGATTCCGAAAGAGTAACCACATTTGGAAATTATGTATTGTGAAATTAATGATAAAGGTAATGTGATATTGATGAGGAAACCCTTGAAAGTGTAATATTTTCGAGGGTTTCCTTTCTGTCTAAGATTAGGAACAAATATCGTAGGGTGGTGTGATTTTTAAGAGTGTAGTACCTATAATAGTAGTGTAAAAATTTGTACGAATACATGGGAAAGTTTTTATTTGGGAAGAAGCAGCGGTTAATGATGGAATTAAGAAATAAGAAAGTGGGGAGAATATAAAATAAAAATGTGATTATTTCACATATTGTCAACCTGAAAACGATTAATCATGTTGAAAGTTCATTAAGATAGTTGCAATATGTGAAAAAAACACATATAATATTAAAAATGGAGGTGTATATTATGTTGATTAGATTTTCGGTTGAGAATTATCGATCATTTAATGAGCGACAAGTTTTCTCTATGGCGGCAGGAAAACACACTAGGCATAAGGAACAGGTAGTTGTTACAAACGGAAGAAGATTGTTAAAAGCAGGGGTTGTTTTTGGGGCGAATGCTGCGGGTAAAAGCAATTTGATTAAAGCCATAAATTGTGGAAAAAATATCGCTTTAAAAGGGATAAAAAATAGTATGACTATGAATAGACATTTCCGAATTGATCCGATGGCGATTAATCGACCTGGAGTATTTCAATATGATTTTGTTAGTAATGGACATATATATTCATATGGATTTGCAATTTCATACACCAGGAATATATTTTTATCGGAATGGCTGTATTTATGTGATGATAATAAGGAAATATGTATTTTTGAACGAGCGGAAGGAGAAAGTGTTTCAACAGATTTATGTTTTGCAAATGTCGAAGATGCGCAAAGGTTTGATATATATGCAGATGATGTGACGGATAATACAAGCTTTTTAGCGGAAATATGTAGTCATAAACTTAGGGGAATTGAGGAATTCGGTTCATTTTTTGATACGCTTGATTGGTTTGCAGCTTTGATAATTATTTTCCCTCAAACTAAGTATAGGGGTCTGGGTCAGTTGTTTAAAAGTGAAGAGAAAGATTCATTGGGAAAATTGTTAAATTATTTTGATACTGGTATTGAAGAGGTTTTGACAGCAGTAAAGCCAATAGAAGAAGTTTTGGCATTTTTGCCAGAAAATTTAAAAAATGATGTGATACACGATGTTTTGGAGGAATTTGATGAAGATAATACAAAAACAGCAACCGCTGTTGATGTTACGATTGCTGGAAAAAGATTTAGTTTTATTAAGAAAGAAGGGACTATTGTTGGTTCGCAATTGACAATGAACCATGGAAATTCAGCAGATTTATTTGAATTAGATGATGAATCGGATGGAACAAAAAGGTTGTTTGATTTAATACCTCTTTACCAAAAAGGGAAAGAGAATTATGTTATTTTTGTTGATGAACTTGATCGAAGTTTTCATACAAAACTTACCATAGAATTTTTACAGAAGTTTTTTGAAAAAACAGAGGGGATTCAATCGCAGTTAATAGTAACGTTGCACGATTCTAATGTTATGAATTTGAATATTTTCAGGCAGGATGAGATTTGGTTCGTTGAACGGAAGGAAGATCATAGCTCTGAAATTTATTCTCTAAATAAATTTAGAGAGCGATTTGATCATTCTGTAGCCAAAGACTACTTATTAGGAAGGTATGGCTCTATTCCTGTTTTTGGAACGGATGCAATGGATGAAGAGGAGGTTGAGTAATTTGGGAAATTCTTTTCGGCTAAAGTCGGATGCTATGTTTGTGAGACCTGAAGAATCAAATAAAGAGCCTCCATTGCGAATTGTTTTTTTGTCCGTAGAAGGAAATAAAACCGAACAGAATTACTTTGAGTGGATTGAAAAATATAGAGAACAATTAGGAGTAAAAGCAAGGGTTCATGTTCATTCATTACGTCGATCAAAAAATGATACTTTAAGTGCGCCGAAACATGTACTAGAGTTACTGGAAGAATATATTGAAATCAGAGAATCCGAAGTCTTACCGGAGAGAATGAAGATGCTGATTCCAACAGAATATACAGATGATTTTGTTAAACAGTATATTGAGAATCCTGAATATGTAGATGTAACTATGAGAAATAATTTTGAGATGTTGTTGCAACAAGCAGGCATTGATCTGGAATACGAATATTTTTTGAAAGAGTATGCAGGAAAATATGATGTGTTTGGAGTTGTGATTGACAGAGATTATGGTACACATAGCGTTACGCAAATGAATAAAATTGAAAGGTAATGTAAAGAGAAAGGATATCATTTCTTTGTTACAACGCCTTGTTTTGAATTTTGGCTGTTGATGCATTTAGTGGATGTTTATAGTGTATATACAGATGATCATCTGTAAGAGTTTAGAAACAATAGTAAAAAATCAAAAAAACATACTTTTACAAGTTTTGAAGTTTCAAAGTTTGCTCAACATTCAAAAGGAATTAGAGAAGATATCTTTAAGAAATATTATTTTCCAAAAGTAGATTTTGCAATTCGTCAAGCAAAAGAACGTTTTTCAACCGATATAGATGAATTAATAGGTACAGATGACTCGGATGACACGAAAAAGGGAAAATTAGGTTCTAATCTTCCAGATTTGTTTGATTTACTGCGGGAGATGAAATAGTAAATTGTTCTTCATGTAACTGCGTATTTGTATAAGAAACAACAGAAATTTGTAATAGTTAACTGGAATATTTTTTGAAATTGACAGTTTGTGGGTAAGTATGCTATAGTTAGCATGTTTATAAAGAATATCAGTGGAAAGGTGGCTTTTAGCGTGGCAATTTTAAATTTTATTCGTTGTGCTCGCACCCGAAGAGAGGGGCAGTAGAAAAGCAGATATATCGTCTCATGTAGATGGGATTTTTTTGCGTGCGAATAAAAATTGCCAAAGATTAACCAAATAAATATGACACAAGTGTCATATTTGTATAGTTTGCCTTATTGCAGTGTTTTAGCAGGAAAATTCTGTTTTGAGAATTATGCCTGCTTTTTTCTGTTACAGGAAATTCCTTCAAAGAGTGGAAGAATGCGAAGCATTCTTCCGAACATAATGCCGCAGGCATTTTGTTCTGTTATAGGAAATTCCGCCAAAGAGTGGAAGAACCGAAGGTTCTTCCCAAGATAATCGCGAAGCGATTTTCTTGTAGGAAAAGATTCCGTTTGGCTCGAATGGTAGAGCACACAATAAGAAGGAGGCACGCTATGCAAAAAGGCAAAAGACAGCAGAAGTATGCATATGTCCACAATACATCTGCAAAAAAGTTATCGGATGCACAGAATTTTATGACTAGTGGAAAACTAATTCGCAGAATTGTTCGTCTTGCGGACATTCAGGCAAATGATACGGTTATTGAGATTGGAACCGGAAAGGGGCATTTGACGGATAAGTTGTGCAGTAGTGCAGGCATGGTTTATTCCGTGGAAATCGATCGAAAACTGTATGAGAGCGCGGGCAGACGGTTGTCACGGTATTCCAATTTAAAATTGATCCACGGGGATTTTTTGAAATATAAGCTTCCGGAC
>JAMPGN010000198.1 GCA_023663915.1 Eubacterium sp.
TTTGCTTGAGAAATCAAGCATCCGTACCCATTATGCTGGTGGGAAAGTTGAGTAAAATTACTCCATTTCTCTTTAATAATTCCAATATTTGCTTTGCCGTAAGCACTTTTTGTCTCCACCCATTTTTGGAAACCTGCCGCATCAGATACTGATACTGATTATCTGATATGATTTTTAATTGATGTGTTCTGTAAATCATTGCCTGAATAGACACTTTCCATTTCTTTTTTAAAAATTGATACTACTTCAAGTCTGTAGGATAACTTCTTATTTCCCCATAGTCTGCTATATATGAAACAATGTAATGCCTGTAATCCTCTTTTCTATCAATCAAACCCTGACTTATTTTTTCAAAATCCTGTTCTAAAACCTCCGTATTGAAAATAGTAATCCCAAAATCCTGCAATGTCATCTGTCTCTCTTTAGCAATACAGTCTTTATTTTCTGCATACAATATAGACTGCAAATAATGAGGATTTAAACGATTCTTTTTTCTAGGAACAGTCGTATGCCTGCCACTACATCAGATAATTCTTCTCCATAGATTGTGCTTCCTGTGAATAACAATTTTAAATCATTTCACATCTTCCCCTTAGAAAGCTCCGGAAAAATAGTGCATATCATTGCAAGAAAACAAGCGCTTCCTCCCAGAACATTGGAAATCGGCTCCGCAATAAACACACCCGTTGCCCCAAGATTCCCCCAATATGGCAGCCAAAAAGTCAATGGAACCACAATCACTACCTTTCTAAGTAGCGAAAAGAAAATTGCCTGTTTCTTTTTATTGAGAGATTTAAAAACAGTCTGCCCGCTGTACTGCAGCGCCTGAAAAAGAAAGGCAAAAAAGTAAATACGCAGCGCAGGCACCGCGACCGTTAAAAGAGAATCGTCATGATTAAAAATTCCAATAAACATTTCCGGCAATCGTAAAATCAACACCCACACCGCCGCAGTATAGACAATAGCAGCAAGCGTGACAACACGGATTGCCTTTTTCACACTCTCATATTTCTTCGCACCATAATTATAACTTAAAATTGGTGATGCCCCATCGGTAATCGCCAATACCGGCGTATCCAAAATCTGACGCACCGAATTGATAATCGTCATGGTAGAAATATAGATGTCTCCACCGAAAGTCCTCAGCATCCTGTTACATGCAATCTGTACCAGACTGTTTGTACACTGCATCACGAAACCTGCACTTCCCAGTCCAACGATATCCAAAACACGGCTTTTACAAAGAGATGGCTTCTTGGTTAATCTGATGCGTAGTTCCGCCCTGCCGCCCGTTAGGAAACGCATGACAAATACCGCCGACAAGATCTGAGAACAGATGGTCGCCCATGCCGCCCCCTGCACGCCGAGACCGAAAAGGAAAATGAAAATCGGATCTAAAATAATATTTGCCACGGCGCCAAGAAAAATCGTGGTCATACCAACATTGGCGAACCCCTGAGAATTGATAAAAGGATTCATCCCAAGTGCAATCATGGAGAATATGGTCCCCAGCAGATAAATCCGCATATAAGACAGCGCATAGGGCAATGAAGTGTCAGATGCA
Source organism: Eubacterium sp. (assembly GCA_023663915.1). Next base: position 1,565 of record JAMPGN010000198.1, read on the forward strand.
CCAAACAACGTCAAAATCGGGCTGCAGAAAATGCTTCCCAGAATTGTCAGAACCCCTCCTGTTATCACAAGCAGATAAAAAGAGGTATTCATGATCTCTTCCGCCTCTTCCTTATTCCCCCGCCCCCGCTCAATGGAACAAAGCGGTGCGCCTCCCGCTCCGTACAGATTGGTGAAAGCGGTAATCAGGGAAATAAATGGAAAGCACAATCCAACACCGCCCAACGCAAGAAGTCCTTCTCCGGGAATCCTCCCTATGTAAATCCGATCCACAATGTTATACATCAGATTCAAGACCTGCGCCACCAGCATAGGCGCTGCCACCCGGATAATATTCTGCGTAACACTTCCTTTTGAAAAATCAACCTGTTTTGCTTGCATTTTACAGGCATTCCTTTATTTTCCGAATCATTTCCCCGTACTCTTCTTCACTTAAGTACTTTTTATCGGGATTCATCTGGAATACGCCGCCCCACTCATCCTGTCCTTTATACTTGGGAACCAAATGCATGTGCAGATGGCATCCTGTATCACCGTAAGCGCCATAGTTGAGCTTATCCGGCGCAAACGCCTTATGGATCGCCTTAGCCGCTTTGGTGACATCTGCAAAAAACCGGTTCCTTTCCTCCTCGCTGATATCCACAATTTCACTGACATGGTCCTTATAGGCAACAATACATCTTCCGGGCTTACTCTGTTCCTTGAATAAGATCAACTGGCTCACATCCAGATCACAGATCTTAATACCGAACTTTGCAAGCAGTTCTCCACCTTGGCAATACCCACAATTTACATCCTTCATCTCTTACTTCCTCCTTATCGACATTCTTATACTGCCCCGCTGCGTTGTCAGCGCATAAGGGCTGCTCCGTCACACTTTAGCCGTCTGTTTCATTTCCCGGCTGACTTTCCTAAAATACAAAAGATTGATTACGATCCCGAATACTGTCGCACAAGGCGCTGCCAATCCAATCATGGTAAGGCTGGCATCCGGCTGTATGCTCATAATATAGGACATGGGAAGACGCACAATAAAAGTCTGGGCGATTCCCTGCAGCATTACAAACAATGTCTTTGAATGGCCGTTATAGTAACCTACAAAGCTGAATAAAATCGCCGTCACAACCGCCTCCGGCGCAAAACCCTTCAAATATTCCGCCGCCCGGACGATCACTGCCGCATCGCTTGAGAAAATCCGCGCAAACAAATCTCCCCGGAAAAACGAAAATAAAGCAATAAATATGCCGATGCATCCGCCGATAAACATGCCCGTAACCATTGCCTTTCTCGCGCGCTTCTCCTGCCCTGCGCCCACATTCTGAGCCACAAAGGAAGCCATGGACTGCATAAGCGCTCCGGGAATCAACATAATAAAATTCACAATCTTATTCGCCACGCCATAGCCGGAAGAAGCATCCAGCCCAAGACTGTTGATAAATGCGCACAACGCCAGAAAGGACAACTGCGTCAAAATCTCCTGGAATGCAATCGGAGTACCCACCCTTATGAAATTCTTAATTTCCGGATTAAAGCGGACGTACTCCCATTTCATGGTAAACGGAGAATTCCGCCTTCTGATAATCATAATCGATAGTATGACGCTGACTGCCTGTGCCATTACGGTCGCAAGTGCCGCGCCCGCCACATTCCACTTAAATACCGCAATGAACAGCAGATCTCCGACAATATTCACGATACACGCAATGCCAACAAAAACCAGCGGCATGTTGGAATCACCGATTCCCCGGGAAATACTGCTGATCACATTATATGCAATGATAAAGAAAATCCCACCGCCGCAAATGCGGACATACAGCACAGTCAGATCCAGCGCTTCCTCCGGCGCCTTCATCAGGACAGCGAGAGGCCTTGCAAATATCAGCATGGCTACTGCAATGACCACAGCCAGCACCAGAAACAGCCAGATTGCGCCGCCTACCACCTGCCCTACCTTTTCCGACTTCTTCTCCCCCAGGTACTGCCCCATGAGAACCGTAACGCCCATGGACAGCCCTGTAATGGTAAACGTGATCAGATTGACGATACTGCTTCCCGTCGATACACCTGAAATTCCGGCAGTCGTCCCAAACTGCCCTACCACAAGGATATCCACTGCCCCATACATTGCCTGCAAAACCAATGCTCCCAGGATTGGAATCATAAACTGCAACAGTTTCTTGACGATACTTCCCTGGGTAAAATCATTCTTGCTTTCCATACGGTTTTCCCTTCCTTCTATCCCTCTGTCCGGGACAGAAACTTCATCTTCTGTAAATTTCTTTATCACGCAGATAAAATTCCCGCCTACCGTTCAAATAAGTGCTTATTTCCTATTCCGATTGTCTAAATTTAATTATAACAAAGGTACACTTTATTCACAATACACCGCGATCTAATTTTTGACGGAAAAAATATCTCTAAAAAAAGTTTCCCAGATTTGCTTTTCTGCTTGCATCAGGTCGGTGCATATCATCGTGCAATAGGGACGTATTTCCTGGGTAGGCTCCATCAGGTCGGGAATCATCACGGTACAGCAGCCCGCCGCATAGCCCGCTTTGATGCCGTTTTCACTATCCTCAAATACAAAGCACTCGCTGGGTTTACAGTCGATTTTCTCAGCGGCAAGGAGAAAAATATCCGGCGCCGGTTTTCCACGCTTTACCTCCGTTCCGCTGACAATCTCAGAAAAGTATTCGCGGATGTCGGCAAGTTCTACATTCGATAGGATCTGTTCTGTTGCGCTGCTGCTTGCCACCGCCATGCGGATTCCATTTTCTCGAAAAAATTGCAGTATCTCAGGCACACCCTTTTTCATCGGAACTTGCCTGGAGAGTTTTGCTTTCACCCGCCTCATACATTCCTCTATGACAACCGTGCCATCCGCAACATGATAGTAACTTTCCACCACATGTCGCATGTGCGCTCCGTTGGTTCCGGATATCATCCTGGTAAAATCACTGCCAAGTTCTATCCCCTGCTCATCTGCAAGCTCTCTCCATGTCTGCTGATACACCCGCTCCGTGTCAAAGAGAAGGCCATCCATATCAAAAATCGCACCTTTACATTTCATTCTCCAGTTTTTTCCTCCTTGCTTCCAGTTCCTTTTCTGATAACATGGGCGATATGATGTTTTTTGCAAAATCGCCCCTAAAAAGCCCCTAAACTACGATTCCCGCAGTTTTAGGGGCTTTGCTGCATTTCTGACTTTATGAATCTTCGCTCGTTTCCAAATTCCCTATTCCATAAGAAATCTGCAGAAGAGACGGGTCCATCTGCGTCGGCGCAAGCTGAATCAACTTGGAGTCATTGTCGATGACTGCCATTCCCATACTCCAACCTGCCTGATGGATTCTGGAATCGTAGGAAACCAGCATATTGACCTGTTCCCATGGACCTTCGCCAAGATTATAATTGACAAGGAATTTCCCCGGATCGCGCATACCAAGCCATCCGCCGTCGCGCTTCCCGCTTAAGATAATCGTGCCGTTTGGTCCGCCGTGCTTCGTCCAGACACAGTATGGCATACTCCCGACGTACTTGCCGTCCGCCGTTTCCGCTCTTGTGCCATACAATGCTGGATCACCGAAATCCAGACCGTCATCCGAAATCTTGAAGTAAATTCCCTCGTCCGGGTCATTCACGACTTCATAGCACATGAAATATTTTCCATTCGGAAGTTTCGTGACAATCGCCATGCCGGGACGCCTGTTTCCGTCTGGAATCGCCACCACCAGTTTAGAATCGCTCCACGTTTTCCCGCCGTCCGAAGAAGAGGTCACGGCGAGGCACTGATTGAGAATCCTCTCCGTGTGCGGTTTCTCATCCGAGTATACGACCGTAATATCACCGTATGCATTCAGATAGATAAAAGGCTCCCACACGGGACCGAGGCAATCCCAGTTGTACTCCACCGGTACGCCGCCATAGGCAAAGCTGGAACGATACTCCCATGTTTTCCCATGGTCGCGGCTGATATATAATTGCAGTTCCGTGCCGACGAAATCCGGCGGGTTATCTTTCTCAAATGCCTGCATCGGAATTGCATTTCCGGCAAACAGAACCGTTCCTTCGGGGAGATCCCCGCACGGTTTCGGCAGTTCAAACAAAACCGGCTGGAAACGCATTCCCCAGTTATTTTTGGTATCTTCCACATCGCTTAAATGTTCCCATGATTTCCCGCCGTCCGTACTCTTATAAATCGGAACCACGGCAGGTTCCTTGTCCTCATAATACTCAAAAGCAGCAAGCAGCGTACCGCTCTCCTCACCTGCGCAATGCAGCTCGATTACTCTCGGATAAAGCACGCCGCTTCCGGGCTTGATCTCATTCTTTCTCGGTGCAAAAAGAACACCGCTAAAATCCTTTGTCAGTTTCAGTGCCATATGAACCCTCCTGTATAAATTTCTTGATGTTATTATACATAAGATTATGAGAATTTACTAGATTATATCTTTAGCAATTACAAACTTTTCTAGCTAACTGCTCACTCCTATAAAATAGAAAACAATTTCCCGCAAAAAAACGTGCGCATAACCAGCACACGTTTTTTCATCATCATTATTAACATTCCATCCTATACACATTGCCCAATGCCTTGCCAAGCCATGTGTCTGTTTTGTTACTCTTAATTCTTCTTTTCCGCCTTAATCATAAATTTCAACGTATAATCCCTATCCACCGGATAACAATACTGCTTCGCCGTCTTGGGTCCGCATATTCCCGTACCGATTCCCATCTGGAACGCCGAGATTGTCACATAAGTTCCCGTCCTCTTCTCATCTTCCCGGTGCTTCATGGCAAGAAGTTCCCTGTCGCTATACGGCTTTACACCAAGCTCGAACGGTTTTTCCACCGCCTCTATGGTGACATCCCACTCTCCGTTGCCAAGGCTCACCATTCTGCAGTCGCAGCGGTTGCCGCTTTCCTGCGGGCGGATATTCGGTTCGGTCATATCCGATACCTTACAGGAAACTTCTTCAATCTGGAACTGCTCTTTCATGTCCGCGTAGGACTCTCCGTTTCTTCCTAGATAATGTACCTCATCAAAACTTTCATCCAGACGGAACGCTTTGCCAAACCTTGGGACGCCTCCTCTTCCCTTTTCACAGTGGAGCGTGATTGTCACCAGAATCCCGTCCTCGCATGACTCATACCAGTCTGTGCAGGTAAAGACATGTTTCGCACAGGTAATTCTCGTCACCCGCTTTATCTTTCCTTCATCCCTCTCCTCGGAAACGAGTTCTTCTTTCTGATTCAGGAAAGGATCCATACAGCTTTTTAAGAAAAAGTCTTTGTCATTGTCTGTCGGAGCGCGGAACAGGATCGTATAGGGATCACATGGGAGCATTCTGCTGCTGCCAAGATCTAAGTCCAATCCTTCGCTTCCATATCCAAAATGTTCCGGAAAAGCTTTCGCCCTTACCATTTCCTTTTCCGTAGGAAGACATGTTTTCACTGTAATCTGTTCTCTGGACACTTCTTTCCCTGTCACGGTATCATAAGCAACCACTGTCAGGAACTGCTCCCCGCTGCCATCGATCTGGTCGGCTGTCAGACTATCTGCATGGTCCTCTCTTCCACTGCCCGGCTGCGGCGGCGCGATCTTCACATGTGTCTTGGATAACGGTTCTGTCTCCGGAACAATCTGCGTGCTGCTGCCATCATTCCACAGGCATTCTAAGCGGTATCTTTCGCCCGGAGAAAATGCGGTCGTATTAAACAACTCATAGGTATCGCCGGTCACATGGCGGACACGGATCGGGCGGTAAATAAAACGCATAATCTTCGCCCCAGTAGACGGTCTTCGATCCGGATAAAACAATCCGTCCACGCAGAAATTACTGTCATGCGCCCACTCTCCATGATCGCCGCCATAAGTATAACTTCCATCTTCATGGAGCACGGCATGATCGATCATCTCCCAGACGCATCCTCCCATCAGATTATCGTATTCATATATTTCCTTCCAGTAAGCCTCCGCATCGCCCGGTCCTACCCCCATTGCATGGGCGTATTCACACAGGAAGTACGGTCTGTCGCAAAATTGTTTTTCTTTCCGCGTCTTCTCACCCACTTCATGAACCTTCTCAACTGCAGGATACATCTCACTTCCCACATCATAGGCTACTCTCTTGGTATGAATTGCGCTCTCATAATGAACCGGAATATCCGTGCGTTTTTTCAGATATTGGTACATGCGGT
>JAMPGN010000199.1 GCA_023663915.1 Eubacterium sp.
GAAACTGTTCGTCAAAGAGAGCTGGAGCCATTGCAGAAAATCAATGACAACTATGAAAAAATAGTTCTCTCATTAGACACAGGCTTGGATTCCTCTTACGAAGGTATTAAATCAATCAATCTTATAGAGTGGCTGCTTGAAAAATAAAGGATCATTACAAAAAATTGCAAAAAAGATAACAGGAAGCAGCCATAAATTCTTTTCCATTCCAATTTGACATCCTGCGCCATCTATGCTATTATTTACCTACCAAATAAGTAGGTAAAAGGAGGAACATCATGCAAATTTACGCTGATAACGCCGCAACAACGAAAATGAGCAGGGCGGCAATAGACGCTATGTTACCCTATCTGGACAAGATTTATGGGAATCCATCCAGCCTGCACTCGGCGGGGCAGGAAGCGAACGAGGCGCTTGCATCCGCGCGCAGCCGTATGGCAAAGTGCCTTAATTGTGACGCAGACGAAATCATTATTACGTCTGGCGGAAGCGAGGCGGATAATCAGGCGATCGTATCCGCTGCGCGCATCGGAGAAAGGCAGGGGAAGAAACATATTATTTCCACGGCGTTTGAGCATCACGCAGTGCTTCATACGTTAAACAAGCTTGAAAAAGAAGGATTTGAGGTTACACTTTTGGATGTGCATGAGAACGGTCTGATTACTCCGCAGCAAGTAAACGATGCGATCCGACCGGATACCTGTCTTGTGACAGTCATGTATGCCAATAATGAAATAGGGACAATCCAGCCGATTGAGGAGATCGGAGCCGTCTGCCGTGAAAAACAAGTGCTCTTTCACACCGACGCGGTGCAGGCAGTGGGGCATCTGCCGTTAGATGTCCAAGAGCAGAATATTGACATGCTCTCGCTCTCGGCGCATAAGTTCCATGGTCCGAAAGGAATCGGCGCGCTCTATGCGAAGAAGGGAATACGGCTTACCAATCTGATCGAGGGCGGTATGCAGGAAAAAGGCAGAAGGGCAGGGACAGAAAACATTCCGGCGATCATGGGCATGGCGGCGGCAATGGAAGAAGCGTGTGCGCATATCGATGCGAATATGGCGGCGGTTTCCGGACTACGGGACAGGCTGATCGCAGGGCTTTCCAAGATATCACATGCCGTTTTAAACGGAGATGCGTCGCGGCGGCTGCCGGGCAACGTCAGTTTTTGTTTTGAGGGAATCGAGGGGGAATCGCTTCTGCTCCTGCTGGATGATAAAGGGGTATTCGCTTCATCGGGTTCCGCCTGCACATCGGGTTCACTTGATCCCAGCCATGTTCTTCTAGCGATCGGAAGACCTCATGAGATCGCGCACGGTTCACTGAGGCTGACAATCTCGGAGGAGACTAGCGAGGAGGAGATTGATTATATCATTCAGACGGTCGGTGATGTGGTGGACTATCTGCGCAGTATATCACCGGTATGGCGTGATCTGGCAGATGGAAAAACGAACTTTATCACATGTGAATAGAATGTCAGTCTGTCAGCGTGGCAGTATACAAAAATCTGCATGGAATATGCCAGCATTCTATTTCTGGTTATTGCCATATCAGACAGGCTTCATCAACAAGAATGGAAGAGAGGTATATCATATGGCTTTATACAGTGAAAAAGTAATGGATCATTTTCGCAATCCCCGCAACGTGGGGATAATAGAGGATGCGGACGGCATCGGTGAAGTTGGCAACGCCAAGTGCGGCGATATCATGAAAATTTATCTGAAAATAGATAACGACGTGATCGAGGATGTGAGATTTGAGACGTTTGGCTGTGGCAGTGCGATTGCTTCCAGCTCCATGGCGACGGAACTGATCAAAGGCAGACCCGTTTCGGAAGCATTAGAGTTGTCCAACAAGGCGGTAGCGGAGGCGCTCGACGGACTTCCGGCGCACAAGATGCACTGTTCTGTGCTGGCGGAAGAAGCGATCAAGGCGGCGATCGAAGATTATTATCAGAAGAACAATAAGGCAGGAAATTAGAAGATGATGATTTCTACGCGTGGAAGGTATGCACTGCGGGTTATGGTTGATCTGGCGGAGCACTGCGGCGACGGATACATTCCTATGAAAGATGTGGCGGCAAGACAGGAGATCTCTTTGAAATATCTGGAGAGAATATTGCCTGTCTTGACGAAAAATAATATGATAGAGGGAGTCCACGGTAAAGGCGGCGGCTACCGCCTTACCCGTAGGGCGCAGGAGTACAGAGTAGGCGAGATCATAAGGCTTACGGAGGGGGATCTTGCACCGGTGTCATGTCTGGAAAGTAACCGGAAACGCTGCGAGAGAACCGCGGAATGCAGAACTCTCCCCATGTGGCAGAGATTTTACGAGATCGTGAATGACTATTTTGATGGGATTACACTCGCCGATCTGATGCGGAATGATTCATAGTGTGAATGGGCAGACGAATCAATCGCATTTTCCTATTTCATGCATAGGATAAAATAACTGCCATAGAGTAAGAAAGGTCGGGATAATGATATGCAGCTGGCGCTTGGACTACTGATTCCCTTCGCGGGAACGACGCTCGGCTCTGCAATGGTTTTTTGCATGAGAAGAGAAATGAATAAGAAGCTGGAGAAGATGCTCTTAGGGTTTGCTTCGGGTGTGATGATCGCTGCCTCTGTATGGTCACTGCTTATTCCGGCAATCGATATGGCAACGGAGCAGGGCAGGATCGCGTGGGTGCCTGCTACGGTCGGCTTCCTTGGCGGAATGTTATTTCTGCTTGTACTTGACAGTCTGATTCCGCATCTGCATTTGGAGAGTACCCATCCGGAGGGGATTGAAGCGAATTTAAAAAAAACAACTATGCTTGTCCTTGCGGTGACACTGCACAATATTCCGGAAGGAATGTCTGTCGGTGTGACTTTTGCGGGAGCTTTGCTTGGTGATGCCGGCATTACTATGGCAGGGGCGTTTGTATTAGCGGTCGGGATTGCGATTCAGAATTTCCCGGAGGGAGCGATCATATCCATGCCTCTTCGTGGTGAGGGCATGTCGCGGACACGTTCGTTTGTGTATGGTTCGCTATCGGGTATTGTAGAACCGATTGCGGCGGCAGTCACGATAATGCTTGCCAGCCAGATCGTGCCGGCGCTTCCTTATCTGCTTGCATTTGCGGCAGGCGCTATGATCTATGTGGTGGTGGAGGAATTGATTCCGGAGTCCCAGACAGGAGAACATAGCAACATCGGTACGGTCGGTGTTGCATTTGGATTTGTAATCATGATGATACTGGACGTTGCGTTAGGATAGATGCGCGGCGTGCGGTTTGGTGCGGCGGCACGTCTTGATTTTTGTCTTGTGAATCGGTAAAGCGTCATGTATAATGACGATAGAAAATCCGGCAATTTTATTTGGCAGGAAATTACGACAGCATATAAGGAATGAATTTACGATGAATGAAAAGAATAATTTGACACGGGGAAGTGTAGGGAAAAATCTGCTTTTATTTGCGATGCCCTACCTTTTATCTTGTTTTATGCAGACTTTTTATGGGATGGCGGATCTGTTTGTGGTGGGGCTTTACAACGGTTCGGAGACGACTACGGCGGTGTCAGTCGGCAGCCAGGTGATGCATATGCTGACCGTTATCATTGTGGGGTTTGCCATGGGGACGACGGTGCGGATTGGACGCAGTGTCGGAGCCAAAGACGATCGGGCAATGTCTGAGACAGTGGGAACGTCCATCGTGTTTTTTTCCGTGTTTGCGGTGGTTGTGACGGGCGTGCTTCTGATCTGTACGTCGGCGATTACCAAAGTTATGTTAACTCCCACCGAGGCGGTGGCGGAGACCAGAATCTATCTTGCCATATGTTTTGCAGGGATACCCTTTATCACGGCATACAATGTAATCAGCAGTATTTTCCGGGGAGCGGGAGATTCCAGGCGTCCGATGTATTTCGTGGGTGTCGCCTGCGTGGTCAATATCGCGCTTGATTTTGTTTTTATCGGGTTGTGCGGTCTGGGCGCGGCGGGCGCGGCGCTCGGAACAGTCTGCGGACAGGCTGTGAGTGTGGCGGTATCCCTTGTGATGATGCGCAGGCGGGATATGGGGATACATATCGGACGACAGGATATTCGTGCAGACAGGGAAGTGATCTTGCAGATACTTAAGGTGGGCGCGCCGATCGCCATGCAGGACGGATTGATTCAGATTGCGTTTATCGTGATCACGGTGATTGCGAACAGCCGGGGATTAATCATATCGGCGGCGGTAGGGATTGTCGAGAAGCTGATCGGATTTATGTTCCTTGTTCCTTCGGCTTTTTTGTCTGCAATCTCTACTATTACGGCACAGAATATGGGCGCAAACAAAGCAGAACGGGCACGCCGCTCGCTGTACTATGGGCTTGCAATCACGGTAGGGTGGGGCTGCCTATGTGCGTTGTATAACCAATTCCTGCCGCATACGCTTGTGGGAATCTTTACGAGGGATGCGGCTGTGCTGGCGGCTGGCTGTGAATATCTTAGGTCTTATGCTTTTGACTGTGTCTTCGCGGCAATTCATTTCTGTTTCAGCGGATATTTCTGTGGAGACCAGAAATCGATGATCTCGTTTATACATAATATCACGGCGATCCTGCTTGTGCGCATTCCGGGGGCGTGGCTGGCGAGTAAATTTTTCCCGGAGTCGCTCTATCCGATGGGCTGGGCGGCGCCACTCGGTTCGTTGTTATCGGCGTTGATCTGTATCGGATTCTATGCCTACTACCGCAGGCGTGAGAGACAGATGATGCGTGTGGAGTGAAAAGCACAGGAGGCAGATGGAAAGCGGCGGTGTGACCGCGCAGGGCAGATTGAGTAGAAATAAGGCAAAAATAGGGCAAAAATGATATATTTGTAGACGAGCGAGACGGTTTCATGTATAATATGCGTAGTTATAGCTGTCGGAATATAGACGGTTAGGATGGTCAATTCATTTTAATAGGAAATAGTTTCGTTTTTTGTCTGGAACTTGGGAGGTTACGCAATGAAAACAATCAGGGGGAAACTTATGGTTGCCGTCTCAGCGACGGTACTTGTCATTTTATTTGTCGGTTCGCTTGTGAGTGCGGTCAGTGTCGGCAAGGCAAGTGTGGGAAGCGCAGTCGGTATGGCAGCCGTGATCGGGCTGGTCGGATCGGCAGTGACCAGTGTGATTGTTGGGCTGATATTTGGCAAGGCTTTAACGCCGCTTGCAGAGTTGAAACAGTTTGCGGCAGGCAATTTCAGCGAGCAGGACGCTTCGGCAGGCAGGAACAAGGTTGCGGCAGGGTTCAAGGATGAGATTGAGGAGATTACTTCTGCCACCAGAAGTATCAAACATCAGATCAAGGAGACAATCACCGGGACAAACGAGGAGGCGTCGAACATAGCGCAGACAGTGTCGGCGGCATACAGCGAGATGGCGGATCTGAATAACAATATTGACGAGATGGATCAGATCATGGAGCAGTTGATCGACAAGGTCAGGGAAGCGGCGGACGTGACGCAGAGCATCAGCCAGGCGAGCAGCGAGATCGGCAGCAAGGTGGATGGTGTGGCAGACAAAGCGGCGGATTCGTCAGAGGCATCCAACAAGATCCATACCCGCGCGGTGGAATTGTATCATACTACGTTGGAATCGAGTCAGCAGGCGGGCGTGATCTATCAAAGCGCGGAAGAGGAGCTGGAACATTCTATTAAAGGCGTGGAAAAGATAGAACTCATCAAGACTTTATCCCAGGAGATTGGCGGCATTGCGAACCAGACGAACTTGATTGCCTTAAATGCCGCAATCGAGGCGGCGAGAGCGGGTGAGGCTGGCAGGGGCTTCGCGGTGGTTGCGGAAGAGGTCGGGAATCTGGCAGATAATTCACAGGCGACTGTGGAGAAGATTCAGACGGTTATCGATGAGGTCGTGGGGTCGGTTCTGGAGTTAAAAGACAGTGCGGCGAGACTGTTGGACTTTATGAAAGACCATGTAGTGAAAGATTATCAGTCCATGGTGGATACCGCAGAGCAGTACCAGAAAGATGCCGTATTCTTTGCCGACATTGCAAATGATCTGGGAGCCTCGTCGGAACAAATGAGCGCATCCGTGGAGGAAATGCTCGCATCCCTGGGTGCGGTGACGGAGTTAAACGGCGTGATCGTCGAGGAGGTCCGGGGCGTATCGGAGGCAATGCAGCATACCAACGTCGGCTCGGAAGAGATTCTGCGCAAGATGGCAATCTTGGAGAGGAGCAGCCGTGCTTTGCAGGAGATCGCGGCAAACTTCCAGATCTGACCGACGGAAGTCCGGTATTGGTGATCATGATTTGATCTTGTTTCGCAGGCAGTACAACGCCAGCACGTTAGGCAGTACCATGAGCGCGTTGATCAGGTCGGTGCTTTCCCAGACGAGGCGCATCGGTATGACGGCGCCGAAATAGATCATTACGATATATGCGAGTTTATAGAGCGGAATACCTTTTTTTCCTACGAGGTATTCCGTTGCTTTTTCTCCGAAATAGGACCAGCCGATCAGCGTCGTCACGGCAAAGGCGGCGAGGGAAATCGTCAGAAAAGTATCCCCCACATAGGGCAGATGACGGAAGGCGGCGGCGGTCAGATCGGTTTCGGCGATCCCGGCGACAGAAGCGGGGTCGTAGAGCATGTTGGAGACGATGACCAGCCCGGTAATCAGACACATGACCACCGTGTCCCAGAAAACGGCAGTCATGGACACGTATGCTTGAATGCGAGGTTCGGTGACGTGTGAGGCAGCGGCGGCGATGGCGGAAGTGCCGATCCCTGCTTCGTTGGTAAAAAGTCCCCTTGCGATCCCGTAACGCACGGCGTGCTGTAAACCGGCTCCTGCCACGCCGCCAGCCAGAGAGCCGAAGGAAAAGGCGCTTTTGAGGATCAACAGGCAGGCATCCGGAAGGACACTGCGATAGAGGATCAGCAGCAGCACACAGCCGAACAGATAGACAAAACTGATGGCAGGAACGGTGCGCTCGCATAGGTTGGCAATGCTTTTCATGCCGCCGAGAATCACCATTCCGGTTACGAGGGCAAGGACGATCCCCACCAGATGGGGCGATACGCCAAATGACCCGGCTGCCGCCTGTGTGACGGAGTTAGCTTGTGTCGTACAGCCCACGCCGAAGGCGGCGATGAAGGTGCAGAAGGCGTATAGTCCGCCTAAACATTTGTTATGTAAACCATTTTTTAAGACATACATTGGTCCGCCTATGTAAGTTCCGTCCTCATTGCGGCTGCGGAACAGCACGCTTAAGTAGCATTCGCTGTATGCAGTCGCCATGCCGAGGATACCCGTGATCCAGCACCAGAAGATCGCACCCGGACCGCCCAACGCCACGGCGGTGGAGACTCCGATGATGTTGCCTGTGCCGAGCGTGGCGGCAAGGGTGGTGGCAAGCGCGGAGAAGGGTGAGAGGTTTTTGCCGGTGTTGTCCGCTTTACCTAGAGAGAGTTTTAATGCATAGAGAAGATTTCGCTGTGGAAAATGTAATTTTATGGTAAAATAAATGTGTGTTCCGAGCAGGAGCAGAAGGAGGGGAAAACCCCAGATCAGGTCGTTGAGCCGTTCCAATACTGCCATAGGTGATATCGCTTTCTGTGAGGAATCTTGATATCATATTATATAGGTGTGGTGAAAGAAAAAGAACTGGAATATTCTGAAAGGGGTTCGGGGTCAAAAGGTCTATTGTATAAGTTGTGAAGGCAGATTGCACAAAAAGTTCTCTTGTGTCGGGTTTCGTCG
>JAMPGN010000019.1 GCA_023663915.1 Eubacterium sp.
CTTGGAGATCGTGTCTGCGGACAACTGGCATCTGCCGTCTGCGCTTACATAACCGGTGGAGTCTGTGTCAGCCTGCAGTGTTACGTTCGCGCCCTTGAAGGAGCCGTCTACCACGGAATTTAAGGCACGCTCTACGTTTAAGTGCATTACTTTCAGAGCGGATGTCAGAACAACATTGGAGTCGCCGTTTGCGCCGTCGTCGTACTGGTCTACGTCACAGCCGATGAACTGTACGCCCTCCGCCTCCTTGACTGCTGTCAGCACACCGTTACCGGAAGCGCCTGCCGCAACGAAGATGATATCAACGCCCTCTGCAATCAGCGCGTTGCCTACCACCTTGCCGGTTGCCTCGTCAGCGAAAGAACCGATATAGTTACCGCCTACGTTTGCGCCGGTTACGTCGGTACCTGCATAGGAAGCGAGTTCTACGATCTCAACATCTGTGCCTTCGGTTTCGTTGGCATATTTCACACCGCACTCGAAGCCGTACTGATAGTTTACGTTGGAAGGATAGGCAATACCGTTGACAACAGCAACCTTGCCGGATGTTGTCTCAAGGGCTGCAGCCATACCTGCGAAGAAACCGGACTCCTGCTCCGCAAAGCACATAGCATAGATGTTGTCGATCTCTACTTCGTTGCCCTCTGCATCGGACGGGAAAGAGTCAACGAGAACGAACTTAACGTCGGGGTTTTCCTCCGCGATGGTCGAGATGCCTGCAAATTGGAAGCCGCAGCATACGATCACGTCGTAGTCTGCAACAACGTCAGCAACTGCCTGTACTGCTGCAGTCACATCGCCTGTCGTCTCCTGTACCGGAGTTACGGTGCAGTCGGGATGGCTTTCGATAAATGTCTGGATACCGTTGTAGTTGTCTTCATTAAAAGAACCGTCGTCCACGCCGGAAGGACTGCTGACAATCGCGATCTTTAATGCTGCGCCGTCGGCGCTTTCTGACTCAGCCGGAGCCTCGGTCTCTTCGGCTGTATCCGCCTCGGTCTCGGCAGGAGCTTCCGCCGCAACGTTATCCTCCGTGTCTGTTGCTGCATCTTCTGCTGCTGCATCTGTGGAAGGCTGAGCGTTATCGGAACCGCAGCCAATCAAAGAAAGAGCCAGAACAGAAGAAAGGATCAGTGCTAATACTTTCTTTTTCATAATAATCTCCTCTCTATGTGTGAGTATGTGAGGCATGTCCAAATCTGAAAAGCAGTGCCCAAAATAGGCAGTTCATGCGCATGACCTTTGAAAAGATGCTGCGCATATGCTTTTTTAGAAAAACATGCTTTGATATCTTAATATATTAGCATTACCGTCCCATAAAAGCAATTCCTAATTTTTATAAAAGTATGATGGAAAAAGTATAAAACTCTTGTGAAATTTTTGTGTTCGTTATTGACATTAAAATTTTTTTGAATGATGATATATAGGTGGATGTTTTTCGGAACTAAGGAAGCGCTGATTAAATCACCGCTTCCTCAGAGCCACTGGCAGATGCGCACGGATTTGCAGTGGAATAGGCTGCCTTGCAGCGCAAATCCGGCGGTTTGTAGACAGGAAAGGAGCGTGGTTCATAAATTATGATTAAAACTTTAGCGGCACAGATCAAAGAATTTAAAAAAGCATCTGTTTTGACACCGGTCTTCATGGTATTGGAGGTCGTATTTGAGACGCTGATCCCGTTAATGATGGCATCAATCATCGATGAGGGCGTGGAAGCGGGGAATATGCGTCATATTTACCTAGTGGGAGGGTTTATGATTGCAGCGGCGCTGTGCGGACTGTTCTGCGGCGTCATGGGCGGCAAGTTCGGTGCAAGGGCATCGACTGGATTCGCCCGCAACCTGCGGCAGGCGATGTTTGACAACATACAGACATTTTCCTTTTCCAATCTGGATAAGTTCAGCACGGCAGGGCTGGTGACACGTATGACGACGGACGTAACGAACGTACAGCAGGCATACCAGATGCTTCTGCGCATCTGCTTCCGTGCGCCGATCAGCATGATCTGCGCGATGTCGATGGCGTTTTTCATCAATGCGCGGCTCGCCTCGGTATATATGGTGGCGCTTGTTCTGCTGGCGATCGTACTTTTCTTCATCATTAAAAGGGCGATGAAATATTTTCAGATGGCATTCCCGAAGTATGATGAACTCAATGCTTCCGTGCAGGAGAACGTCAGCGCAATCCGCGTGGTCAAAGCTTACGTCAGAGAGGAGCACGAGACTTCCAAATTAAAAAGGGCAAGCCAGGCGATCTACGATATCTTCTTAAAAGCGGAGAAAAACGTAGTCTTAAATATGCCGGTTATGCAGTTTACGGTATATACCTGTATTCTGTTGATTAGTTGGATGGGTGCGAAGATGATCGTGCAGAGCGAACTGACCACCGGCGAATTGATGAGTCTGATGACTTACTGCATGAATATCTTAATGAGTCTGATGATGGTTGCGATGATCTTCGTCATGATGAGTATGAGTATCGCCAGCGCAAGGCGTATCAGTGAAGTGTTAAATGAAAAGAGTGATCTGACCAATCCGGATAATCCGATCTATGATGTACCGAATGGCGGAATCGAGTTCCGGAATGTGGACTTTTCTTATTATAAGGACGATATAGATGGAGAAAAGGCGGTACTGCGCGATATCAACCTAAAGATTGCGGCGGGGGAGACCGTGGGAATCCTCGGCGGAACCGGCAGTTCCAAGACGAGTCTGGTCAATCTTATCAGCCGTCTGTACGATGTGTCCAAAGGCTCTGTCATGGTAGGTGGTCACGATGTGCGGGAGTATGATATGGATAGCCTGCGCAACCAAGTGGCGGTAGTGCTGCAGAAAAACGTGCTTTTTTCGGGAACGATCTTAGACAATTTAAGATGGGGCGACGAGAATGCGACGGAAGAAGAGTGCAAAAGAGTATGCCGTCTCGCTTGCGCAGACGAATTTATCGAGAAGATGCCGGAAGGCTATCACACCTACATAGAACAGGGCGGAACCAATGTGTCCGGCGGGCAGAAACAGCGTCTTTGTATTGCGCGTGCGCTTCTTAAGAAGCCTAAAGTGTTAATCTTGGACGACAGCACCAGTGCGGTAGATACGGCGACAGATGCCAGAATACGGAAGGCTTTTGCGGAGGAGATTCCGGAGACGACGAAGTTAATCATAGCGCAACGTGTATCCAGCGTGCAGAATGCCGATCATATCATCGTGATGGAAGACGGCAGGATCGATGGGTATGGAACGCATGAAGAATTGCTTAAGAACAATGAAATTTATCGTGAAGTATATGAATCCCAGACCAGCGGCGGCGGGGATTTCGATGAAAAGGCAGGTGAAGAGTAATGCCGGGACCGATGAGAGGCAGGATGCCGAAAGGAAAGAGAATAGAAAATCCGGGGAAAGTGTTTAAGAGATTAATGAAATATGTGGCGAAAAGCTACGCTCCCCATCTGGTGATCGTCGCAGTGATGATCCTTGTCAGCGTGCTGGCGAATGTGCAGGGAACCATGTTTATCCAGAGCCTGATCGACGATTATATTACACCGATGCTGACGGCGGATGTGCCGGATTATCACCCGCTCGCTATGGCGATTATGAGGGTGGCAGGGTTTTATGTGATCGGCGTTGTGGCGGCTTATGCGTACAACCGTATCATGATCAACGTGACGCAGGGCGTTCTTAGGAATCTGCGTAACGATTTATTTGAGCATATGGAGACGTTACCCATCAAATATTTTGATACCCATTCCCATGGTGATATCATGTCCGTGTATACGAATGATACGGACACCATCAGGCAGATGGTCAGCCAGAGTATGCCGCAGGTGTTCAACAGCGCGATCACCATTGTCAGCGTGTTTATCAGTATGGTTATTTTGAGTGTGCCTCTTACGCTGGTAACACTTGTTATGATTGCCATTATGCTCGTTGTTACCAAGAAGACAGCAGGTTTGAGCGGACGTTACTTCTTACAACAGCAGAAAGACCTAGGCAAGGTCAACGGATTTATTGAGGAAATGATGGAAGGACAGAAGGTTGTCAAGGTCTTCTGCCATGAGGAGCAGAATATCGCGCAGTTTAAAGAACTTAACGATAATCTCTATAACAGTGCGGACCGCGCCAACTATCTGGTCAATATCGTTGGACCGGTCAACATGCAGATTGGCAATGTAAGTTATGTGATCTGTGCGATCGTGGGCGGTGCATTGGCGCTGTCAGGCATTTCAGGTCTGACATTAGGCGAACTCGCAAGCTTCTTAACGTTCAATAAGAGCTTCAACGGACCGATCAACCAGGTGAGCCAGCAGTTTAACTCCATCGTCATGGCGATGGCAGGTGCGGAGCGAATCTTCAAGATGATGGACGAGACACCGGAGATGGACGAGGGCTATGTGACGCTCGTCAATGTCAAAGAAGAGGGCGGCAAATTGGTGGAATGTCCAGGGCGTACAGGACGCTGGGCGTGGAGGCATGAGCATCAGGCGACCCATGCCGTAGACTATGTGGAGTTGAAAGGCGATGTGGTGTTTGATGGCGTGGATTTTGGCTATAATGATGACAAGATCGTACTGCATGACGTGAAATTGTATGCGGAACCGGGACAGAAGATCGCGTTTGTCGGTTCTACTGGTGCCGGTAAGACGACGATTACGAATCTGATCAACCGTTTCTATGATATACAGGACGGTAAGATCCGCTATGATGGAATCAATGTGAATAAGATTAAGAAGGCGGATCTACGGCGGTCTCTTGGCATTGTATTGCAGGATACGCATCTTTTTACGGGGACAGTTAAAGATAACATACGTTATGGTAAATTGGATGCTACCGATTCGGAAGTCATGGCGGCAGCGAAACTCGCCAATGCGGACGGTTTTATCCGACACCTTCCGGAAGGGTATGACACGGTGCTGACGGGTGACGGTGCAAACTTAAGCCAGGGACAGCGTCAGCTTCTTGCCATTGCACGTGCGGCGATTGCCGATCCGCCAGTGCTGATCTTAGACGAGGCGACCAGCTCCATCGATACCCGTACCGAGCGCATCGTGCAGAGCGGTATGGATAAGCTGATGAGCGGCAGGACGACGTTTGTGATTGCCCATAGGCTTTCTACCGTCAAAAATTCAGACTGCATCATGGTATTAGAGCAGGGAAGAATCATCGAGCGAGGCACGCATGAGCAGTTGATCGACGAGAAAGGAAAGTATTATCAGTTGTATACGGGAAATGCGATTGCGACGTAAACACAGCATTTCGGGATAGAGGATAATGAATTTGATCGATAAGATATATCGTGAGTGAGAGCGTGAAAAGCATAGAAAAGCAGCCCCGGATTTCGTATCAAAACAGAAAGAGGGCTGCTTTTGTGCTACTGATTTAGATTATGTCGGATGGTATCGATTAAATTCTGTTCGCAGCCTGTATACAGCCGTATGTTTTCATCAGACATATCGTGGCGGAGCATATTCTCAACAATATCTTTTAGGGTATTGGCAGTTCCTTGCTGGATACCCTGTTCCAGTCCCAATTCTTTGCCGTGTTCTATTCCGATTTCAAGAATATTCATCTTTACAGCCTCCCATTCTTCTGACTGTTTTACTTCCTGCACGATTCTGTCTAAATCCAGAATGCGTTCATCCTGTACTGTTATGTTAGGATTATCTCGTGTGGAATATTTCATGTATTGAAGCAGGCTGACCGGATTTGTTCAGAATGACCTGTTCAGCCTTCACTTCTTTCAGCTTTAAATCGGATTCGTCCAGTATGATACTGAGAACATCTTCATAAGCCTCTTTCACCTTCATGACCGACATGAAAAGTGCAAAATCACTTAGGTTAAGCGGATAGTCTTCGGGTAATACAGCCTGTGTGTCTGGCATTACTACATTTTCGTGTTGCATGGTTTATCCTCTCTTTCTTGGTATGACAGAGAGGATACCTGCAATGTGCCCTCCCTGCGGTTATTTGGTTGTAAGCAAGGAGTTCCGGCAGAGATTACTCTGCATAGATACGGGCTTCCCACGGGCTTTCCGTTCCCGTGTAAAGAAGAAGTCCGGGATTTATGAAATAAATCCTGTAAGATACCGTAAGAATCTCAGATTTGTTCTTTGCTTGGAATTATCTTAACACATTCTTTATTTCATTGCAAGATAAACTTAATTATATATATTTTTATGCAATCTGCCAATCCAAGTTTATTGAAAGAGCCTTTGGCATCCGAATCTGAGGTTATATACTTCTTCTGCAATACGTCCGCACTGTCAGCCACAGGAAGACAGGGATCTCCACCGCCGGAACGATCATGAGAAGCCATGGCGTCCATACGGTGAGAGGACCGACTTTCAAAAACTCAAAATAATATGTCAGAGTATAGAAAAACGCATTACTCCCGCCCAGCGCACCGGAAGGAAGCAGCACCCGCAGGTAAGCGGCGAGATCGTTGCCGACCATCACATAAAAAAAGGATGGAAACAGACAGAATGCGATCGTCAGTCCGGTGGAAACGGTGGTGTTCTTACATGCCGAGGAGAGAAAAAGAACGAAACTTACGCAGGCAAGCAGTGCGATCAGTCCCGCAAACAGAACCAGATTCTGCAGTTGTCCCATATTTAAGTTAAGCAGAGTCACCGCCGAGAAGAGTATCTGCATAGAAGTCCGGCGGCTTTCCCATCCAAAAAGACTGTTTGAAATCACGGTGAAGATTGTCATGCACAGAGCAAAGGTTACAAGACTGATCGTTAAAGCTGATACTATTTTCACAAAGACGAGTGCTCTCCTGCCGTGCTTGGTACTGCGGAGAATGTCGTCCGCACCTGTCTGATACTCACAGCAGAATAGCGGTGCAGTCAGCATGGCGCACAGGAACATCAGCAGAAAAAGATAAAATCCCTCATACTCAGCCATCTCCGAGCCATACCCCGGATAATAGTAAAAGGGCATGGATACGTGGTCATACATCTTAGCGGCAATCTGCTGCGCCTGCGGGTTCTTTTTCTGTTCCAATTTCATCAGGTCAGTAAGATGGATGCGGCACTGTTCATAGAAGTTCCTTGCGTCGTCCTCGGTAATTTCCATATAATCGGGTGCAAGTCCGCTGACGGAGTCCGCCATGACCTCATGAAGCCTTTGCATATAAGGCGACCATGGAAGGATTTCACTGTTGTACACATTTTGGGGAAAATCACCATAGAAATCCCCATAAATTGTCAGATTTTCCTGATAAACCTTAAGCCCTGCCGCCATTTTCTCTGCTGTGACCTCTCCGGCGTTCGGACCTTGCAATTCCTTCCGGATAGCGAGTGCCTCCTTGCCCTTAATCGTGATTTCCTCACCGTTTTCCTCATAAGTATAGCGCACAAAAGTGATCGGTACATATGCCATAAAAACCGATAACACAATCGCCGCCGCAAGGAAGAGCAGCGTGCTTCTGGTTCGTAAAATTCGTTTCATTTCTTCTTTATATAGTCTTGTCATAATGGGAATATTCCTTTCTTAATATGATATGCTGCATGGTAAAAATTTCTGGTACAGTAGAAAGAATGCAAGTATTATGCATTCTTTCAGACATGATATAGTTGTACTTGGACACCGTATTGTGGTGTCTTAGTACAACTTCATGTCTTGGGAAACAGGTATAAGTATAAATCTTCCAGCCTCGGACTCTGCGGCATCGCATTTGGGATATCCGTCTGACTGCCGATATACCGCAGACAAATGCTTCCGTCTTCTTCGTTTCGCAGATTGACGATCTGTACTTTGGGGTCGGACTCCCACATACTAAGTTCCTGCGGTGGGATCACTGCTTGAAATACTTTGCCATGCATCTGGGAAACCAATTCCTGTGTGGTGCCGGTCTGCAGAATCTTGCCATTTTTCATGATCGCATTCTGTGTCGCGATATATTCCACGTCTGGGACAATGTGCGTAGAGATCAGCACGATCCGGTTTTGAGCAAATTCGGAGAGCAGGTTGCGGAAACGAACGCGCTCCGCCGGATCAAGTCCGCTGGTGGGTTCGTCCAATACAAGAAATTCGGGATCATTTAGGAGCGCCTGCGCGATTCCGACCCGTCGTTTCATTCCGCCGGAGAGTTTGGTGATTTTTTTCCTGCGCACGTCGTCCAAGGAAAGTTTGAAAAGCAGTTCCTCAATCCTCTGTTTCGCCTGTGTATCGGTCATGCCTTTGAGCGCAGAGATGTATTCCAGATAATGTTGTACGGTAAATTCGGGGTAAAAGCCAAATTCCTGCGGCAGGTATCCGATGATATCCCGATAAGCATCGTCCAGAGTTTCAATGTCTATGCCGTCATAGCAGATGCGTCCTGAAGTGGGCTTCATAATGCCGCAGACCATGCGCATCAATGTCGTTTTGCCGGAGCCGTTTGCGCCGAGCAGTCCCCATACGCCGGGCGTAAGATGCAGATTCACATCCTCGACCGCCTTTTTGATGGGCTGGTTCTTATTGATTTTGTCCTTAAAATGTTTGGTTACATGTTCCAATATGATTTCCATGGTTTCCTCCGTTTCTGCATTGATTAACTTTTTATATGGATTACGGGTTCGCGATGAGTTTTCCGAGATGCAGGGCATCTCTTAGGAATTACTCATAATCTCGCAAACGAGCGTCAGCTCGATATTTTATGGTATAGGAAATTTCTTGGCATATTTCGAGTTCGCGAAGCGAATCTCGCAAACGAGCGACAGCTCGTTTTTTTACAACATTTTTTCGATAGGTTTACGGGATAGGAAACGGCAATATTCGTGGTACATGATGCCAATGCAGGTCAGCAGATACCCGATTGTAAGGCAAAACTGTCCCGCCACAGGCAGATAGTTTATCTTATCGGCGAACTCATATCCCGTCAATGCGGACAGGAGACAGAATGCTACGCCCACAGTCTGAAAAGAGTCGGACGGAATGCGCGACCACAGCATTAGACAGGCGGTGGAAGCCGTCAGGAATGGCAGGATCAACGGCGCAATGATGGCGGGCATAGTCAACCCATGTTTCCAGACGACTAGTGCGAGGACTGTCAGCATACACAGATCGTCGATGCCGATAAACAAGAGCTGGGACAGGAGGCTGCCCCGCAGGGCAAAATGGGTGGACTGTTCTAATTCAAACATTTTGTACATGGATGACCTTTTTAAGACCGGAATCGAACTCATGGCAACGACCGCACTGCATCCGCACAGGAGTTTGAGCAGGGTGTCGCCCGACCATCTGTTGAAATCGACAGTATAAACCAAGAAAAACACCGAGCACAGGGCGGCAAGCACAATCCCTTGGAAAAGCCAGATTTTCCACGCCAGAAACTTGAGCTGTTTTATGGTAAGCCTTGTAAAAGACAGTGTCGGTTTTGCGGATAGATTAAGCCGACAGGCTTCTAAATGCATGAGTCTGACCGTATCCCGCATGTGCGCTTCATAAGCGATATCCTGTTCGATGGCAAACAGAGAGTTCCATTGATTTTTGCGATGCATTTGTTTCCTCCTTAGATTTGGGTATCGAAAGAGCTTTTGATACTCGTGATATATGGTTAAATTGGTTTATGCGCAGGGCAGGTTACAAGGTGACGGACTTATTGACTTTCTGGATTGCCCGCCGCAGTCTGGTCTGGATCGTGCGCAGGGGAAGTCCTGTGACGGCGGAGATTTCCTTGAGCGTCAATTCCTGCCCGTATCGGAGAAGAACAAGTTCGCGCTGTTCCGGCTCAAGACAGGAAAGCGCCGCCGCAAGCTGCGCTCTGTCCTCGATCGTTTGAAAACCGCTTTCCGAATGGCACTGCGCCGACAAGATCTGTTCCGAGAGAGGCTCTGTCTGCAACTCCGATGTAGAATTTTTGCGCAGGACATCGATACAGGTATTTGCGGCGATCTTATAGAGAAAGGCTTTAAACTGTCCTTTGTGACTATAGTGGTCAATGAATCGCACCAACTTTAAAAATGTTTCCTGCGTGGCATCCTGCGCACTTTCTGTGTCCGGCATATGCCACATGCAATAGCGCAGAATCGCAGGATAGTACAATTCTACCAGCTCGTCCAGACATTCCCGTCTGCCCTTTTTAATTTGTCTGAGCAATTCATCTTCGCGTGTCAAAATGATCTCCTCTGGTAATTATCGTAACTGCTTGGAACTGTGTAATAATTTCGGTATATGAAATTGATATAACTGCCAATTCATTACAGGTTTGTTCATCTTATATAATATAAAACGTTGAGAAACAATGGATTGATTCACCTTTTTATACGAAATTAAATTTTACAGCGCAAGGAGTTATGTTATAATTTTTTTATATAAAATGAATTTCATAGCAACGAGGCAGGCGTTAAGTGTACGGAACTGGAGGTCTTTATGAAATATTCATTAAGGAACAGTCTTACAAAGCAGTTGTTTGTGTTCTCATTTGGTATTTTAATGTCGTTACTGATGGCATTTTTGGTTACGAACAGGTTTGTAAAAAATAGCATGAAGCGCAACATACTAGATTTAAATGAAAAAATTCTAGGACAGATTTCGGGGAATTTACAGGATTATTCGGACAGTCTGAATCATATAGCGATGGCTTTGACATATTCACCTACGACAAAGATATATTTTGGAGAAAGCCGGTTGGAACAGGTGGTCGAAATGCATAATCTGGAGAAGGTATTTGCTAACATTATGCCGTTGGACGAAGATATTGCCGGAGTCGGCCTGTACGATATGGATATGAATCGGACGGCAGCCATGGGAAAACAGCCTGTCTCGGAGATTTTTCCTGATAAACCTGTGGAAAAGATGCAATTTAGTGATCTTTTTTATCCAAGAAAGACAAAGGTGGCTCATTATGCGTGTTTTTATCCGGTTTTTGATTTGGACGGACAAAGATATGAGCAACAGATTGGTATGATGGTATTGGTCATGAGGGTAGATGGATTGCAAAATTTTCTACTTAATACGGAGATAACGGAAAATACAGAGCTTTATCTATTAGATGGCGAGAGCAAGATCATTGCAGATTCTAAGAAGACGAAAGCGGGAACTTTTTTTGAGTATGATTATGAATCAGATAGTCACTATCTGGTGCAGGAAATGGATACTGCTATGGGGAATTGGTCCGTGCTCAGCCGGATTCCCCAAAAAGAATTGTATGCGGGAACGGACGGCAGTATGAGGCTGGTAACTATAGCGTATGGAATTGCCGGTATCCTGCTCTGTGCTTTTACTTATTTTTGTTACCTGAATTTGAGCAGGCGCATCTATCAGGTTGATCAGTTTATTCGTAATATTGTAAAAGAACCGGATGGCAGAATGGAGGAGGCAAGAGAAGATGAGATTGGAAGGGTGATCCACAGCCTGAACAGGATGTTGGATGATAAAGAGCGGATGAATTGGGAGATACAGGAATCTCAAAGAAAAATGTATGAGAGTAAAATTGCGGAAAAGCAGATGCAGATTATTGCATATAGAAATCAGGTCAATCCGCATTTCCTTTACAATACGTTTGAATGTATCCGTGGAATGGCGTTATATTATGGGACGGACGAGATCGCTGAAATTACGATGGCGTTGTCCAAGGTATTCCGGTTTGCTGTCAAAGGAAACAATATTGTGACACTTGGTGAAGAGATAGAATATATCAGGGAATATGCCACCATAATAGAATATCGGTTTATGGGTAAGATTGAAGTGGAGATAGAGGTAGATGAGGGACTCTATAGCAAGAAGGTAATTAAATTGATTTTGCAGCCATTGGTTGAGAATGCAGTGGTTCATGGACTGGAACAGAAGATAGAAGACGGGGAGGTGCGAGTACGGGTTCAGAAGAAATGGGATAATTTCATTGCATTTTTTGTAGAAGATAATGGATGCGGCATGGAGGAGGAAAAAGTACAGCAGTTACATGATTCCCTACAGGCAGGAAAAGAATTGACAGGGGTTGGGCTGGCAAACATTTATCAGCGGTTGAAGCTTTTTTATGGCGAAGAAGTAGTATTTGAGATAAAAAGCAGATTGGGAGAAGGTACAAGGTTCATGATTGTCGTTCCGGATCATGTGGAGGAGCAAAATGGATATGCATAAAATTTTTATTGTGGATGATGAAATGTGGATTATTATTGGTCTTAAAAAATTGATCGAGAAATCAGGAATGCCTTTTGTTGTAGTTGGGGAGGCTAATAATGGTGTCATGGCATTGGAAGCGATTACAAGAAAAAAGCCGGATATACTTTTTGCGGATATTCGGATGCCGGGATACAATGGACTGGAACTCATGAAACAACTGAAAGAAAAAGATATACCTATCAAAGTTGTCTTTATCAGCGGATATCCGGATTTTGAATATACGCAGTCCGCCATCCGGTTGGGCGCTTTTGATTATTTGTTAAAACCTGTTGAGCAGGATAAGCTGAATGAGGTGCTTGAACGGCTGTTGGAAAAGGACAGGGGTAGAGAAGAGGAGTTAGAAAAGCCGGTCAATCTGTCAATGATGCAGAAAATTTTACAAGAAGTAAAACAAAATTATGCAGAAAATATTACACTGACGGAGATGTCAAAAAAATACGGGATCAGCGTCAGCCATCTGAGTGGTCTGCTTAAGGAAGAATTACAGATGTCTTTTTCGGAATACATTGCTACTAAGCGGATTCAGAAAGCAAAAGAACTTTTGACAGATGAACAACTTTCTGTTGAAACAATAGCCGGACAGGTTGGGTATAGTGATTATTTCTATTTTATTAAGGTTTTTAAAAAATATACTGGCATTTCGCCGAGTAAATACCGGAAAAATTTGCTGAAATCGTAAAAAATAACAAAGAAACCGAAAATATTACCAAAACATTGAAATAAGTTCATGTAAATTGTTATAAGTTCCTCCTATAATGATAGGGTAGCAAGAAGGAAAGCTATTAATACATTATAGGAGGTTTTTAGATGAAAAAGCAAAGAATGATGAAACTATGCGCCTCTGTCCTAGTAGGAACTATTCTGCTTACAGGTTGCGGTGATACGTCTGAACAGTCTGGAACACAGGACAGTACACAGGCTGGTGCAACTCAGCAGGAGTCCGGTCAGGCAGATGGAGGAACAAATGAAATATACTGGTTTTCGGATGTTTCCGGCTGGGGTCCGGAAACGGCAAACTGGTCTACTGAGGAGTCTCCTGCAACGGAGTATATGAGAGACAATTTGGGAATCACCCTCAAAATTGAGCAGCCGCCGACAGATGCGTCAACAAAACTTGGATTGATGATCGCATCAAATGACCTTCCGGATCTCATGTCGATTACGGATCAGGATATTTACAAACAGCTTGTGGAAGCGGACAAGGTATGGGATATGCAGACATTTCTTGAAACCTATGATCCGGATTCGCATCTGTTAGAGGATTTTCCGGCAGATATCAGGCAGGCGCTTACCGATACATATGGAAACTGGTATTCTTATCCAAGCCACATGGAATCGGCAAATAACAGGGAAAACTTTCCGCCGGATGATCAGCTCTGGGTGGATGTAGTAGAAAAGGGAAGCAACTCCTGTATTATGCTCAATAAGGATATCATGGATGCTCTTGGCATTACACAGGAAGATGTTTCGACAGAATCCGGTTTTTATGCGGCATGCGAGAAGGTAAAGGCATCCGGTTATCAGGTGGATGGACAGTCTGTACTTCCGGTTGTTTTACATTGGAATGTATGGATTGACAGCAGTCTTGATAGTATTATCGCATGGAACTTTGGCGCGCTTCCGGTGGACGAAAATGGGAAATACCGGCACACGGAATTAAGCCCAGGTTATAAAAACGCCTTGAAGTTTTTAAATACACTGGTACAGAAGGGATATCTGGATGTCAACACGCTGACGATTGACGAAACTGCTGGCAAGACATATCTGGATGCGAAGAGGGTTTTCTGCTGGATAGGAAATCAGGCACAGCAGGATAAAGCAAATATGCCATGGGTATCCTATGGCCCGATACTTGCCGATAATGGCGCAAAGCCGGTTATGCCGATAGACATGTCTGCGGGAACAGGCTGGATACAGACATTGGTTTCCAAAGACTGTAAGAATCCCGAGAAGATTGCGGAGCTGTTAAGCTGGGCTTCCAGTGAAGAAGGATTGATGGTTAATTACTACGGAGCGGAAGGAACGGATTATACAATTGATGAAAATGGAGTCGTAACAAGAACGGAAGACGGGCTTAAGAATTACGCGGAAATGTATGACAGCAATGTATTGTTGTGGCCTTTCGCAAACACTTCTTTTGAACGACACACGGAGCCGGTACCTGACCCGGCAAGCAATAGGGGTGTTGAAGTGTCTTTGATGCCTGCTTTTGGGAAATATGAAGGAACCTATATTTATGATGCGTCTCTTCTTGGATTCACAAATAGTACTGTAATTGAACCATCCAGCGATTTGGGTATCAAGCTCTCCCAGGTGGACAATTATCTGGAATCACAGAAAGCTAAGATTGTTACTGCATCGGATGACAGTACTTTCGAGAAGGAATATCAGAGTATGATTGATACGCTTAATGAATACAGCATAACGGATATTGATGCCGAGTATGACAAGGTATATCAGGAATACTGTGGAAAAAAGAATTCCAGTATTGAAGATGTGAACGCAGGGTTATATTGATTACAAATAATTTGAAAAGAATGTATGGAGGGATGCCTCTCTATACATTCTTTTATGAGAGGAGGCAGATTGATGGGAAAAGAAAAAAAGAAAAATAGAGGATTTCGTCCGGGATATGATATAAAAACCCAGTTGCAGCTTCATACGCTGATGCTGCCGGGCACATTGATGATGTTGATCTTTTCGATAGTGCCGTTGTTTGGACTCATACTTGCCTTTAAGAATTATAAAGTGGTGGAAGGGATCAGGGGAGTATTTACCAGTCCCTGGTATGGACTACAGAATTTCAAGGTTATTTTTGGCAACTTTGATTTTAAAAGGATGTTAGGCAATACACTGGGTATTAACCTGATTGGAAATGTGGTCGGGATTCTGGCGGCAATTACTTTTGCGCTTTTTATCAACGAGATTACACGTCCGAGATTTAAAAGTGTGGTACAGACCGTCACCTATATGCCGCACTTTATTTCGTGGGTAGTATATGGGGGAATTGTCATTACAATGCTGAGCGCAGACGGCGGTATGTTAAACCAGATATTGATGAAGATCGGCGTTCTGAAAGAGCCGGTTGTCTTTATGGCGGAGCCTAAGTATTTCTGGACAATCGCTATCGTGTCAAACTTGATTAAGGAGGTAGGATGGAGCACCATTTTATATTCTGCGGCTATAGCGGGAGTGGATCAGGAACTTTATGAGGCGGCGGATTTAGACGGCGCAAGCAGGCTGCAGAAGATGCGCTATGTGACAATGCCGAGTATCAAAGGAACCGTTGTGATCATGATTATTTTTGCTGTTGCAGGTATCATGAACAACAGTTTTGATCAGATCTATGTTTTGCAAAATTCCTTTAATCTGGAACGCAGCGAAGTAATTGACACATATATTTACAAAGTAGGTCTGCAGCAGCTGCAGTTTGGTATGGCGGCAGCGGTAAATATTTTTAAATCAATTCTGGCAATTATGCTGTTGTCCATTGCAAATTTTGTGTCGGGTAAACTGACGGACAGCGGTTTATTCTAAAGGAGGAAAAGCCATGAATAAAATTCATTCTCAAAAACAAAAAAGGTTTTCCATCATACTGACGATTGTGATGGTGGCAATTATGTTCCTGACAGTTTATCCGGTATGGTTTTCCCTGATTAACTCATTAAACAGTGCGGACAGCATTGCTAAAAACGGATTTGCGCTTCTGTGGCCGGGAGAGTTTACCATGGATAGCTGGGTGTCTGTATTGAAGAATAAAGATATTTTCCGGGCATTTGGTATTACTTTATCCCGTACAGTGATTGTAACTGTCTTACAGACTGTTATCACGGCTATGTTTGCCTATGGGTTTTCCAGAAACAATCTGGTGGGAAAGAAATTCTATACGGTGATTGGTTTTATCAGCATGTACTTAAGCGGCGGTGTAATTGCATATTTTATTCTTTTCAATACATTGCATATATACAATACTTATTGGGTCTATATTTTGCCCTGTCTTTTTGGTGGTTTTTATAATGTTTTAATTTTTAATACTAATTTTAAAGGGATTCCGGAGTCGTTATTTGAATCGACCAAAATTGATGGCGCTAGCGAGTTTGTTATCTTTTTCAAGATTGTTTTTCCACTTTCTAAACCGGTTATAAGTGCGCTTGGCATTTTCACTGCAGTGGCGACATGGAATGATTATACACAGACACTGTACTATACAAAATCTCCGGAACTTCAGACTTTGTCCTATTATATGCTGTCTATCACAAAATCCAGTCAGTCTGCAGCGCAGCTTGGAGAAACGATGAGCGCCAGTGCATCTTCTGTGCTGACAACGTTATCCAATTCCGCATCCAATTATAAGACGATCGAACTGGCATGTATGGTATTGTCGGCGATACCGCTAATTATTATGTATCCTTTTGCACAGAAGTTTTTTGAGAAAGGTGTTATGGTCGGTTCTGTAAAGGGTTAATAAGAAATGAAGAAGGAAATTTGGTAATATGGATAAAAAGAAAAAAGTCTATCTGCCTGCGCCGATGTTTCGAGATCCTATTTATGATTGTCCTACGGACCCGATGGTCATTTGGAATCATAAAGAAGGTATGTGGTATTTATTTTATACACAAAGAAGGGCATTAGCGCCAACGATCGGTGTGTCTTGGATACATGGGACTGCCATAGGTGTGGCAACGAGCCAGGACGGGAGCAAATGGCTTTATCGAGGAACGCTGGAAGGGCTTGATATAGAACATGGACATAATACTTTCTGGGCACCGGAAATTATTTATGCAGAAGGTACGTACCATATGTTTGTGTCCTATATCACGGGAATTCCAACAGATTGGGAATATCCCCGTCAGATGCTCCATTATATTTCCGCTAATCTTTGGGACTGGAATTTTAAAGGAAGAGTGAATCTGGACTCTGAGCGTGTTATTGATGCCTGTATTTATGAAATCGAGCCGCATCTTTATAAGATGTGGTACAAGGATGAAGATAAAGGCAGTCGGACGTATGCTGCTGTCAGTGGGGATTTATATAAATGGAAGGTCTTGGGCGAAGAAATTTCTGATTGTGCGCAGGAGGGACCAAACGTATTTGAATTTTGCGGATATAAATGGCTGATTTCTGACTATTGGAACGGGATTGCGGTATATCGTTCACAGGATTATGTGAATTGGCATAGATGTCATGACATTTTGAGAGACAGTGGCAGCCGTCCGATGGATGCAGGGTTTGGACATCACGCGGATGTGCTTGTGCGGGAAGGGCGCGCATATTTGTTTTATTTCTGTCATCCCTTTCTTACAGAGGATAAGGAAGCAGAGGAACTAACGGAAATAGAGCGGAATAAGGCTGTTGTGCAAGTCACAGAACTGGTTTTTGAAGAAGGAGAACTAAATTGTGACAGAAACAAACAGGCATATTGGTTCGTATAAGAAAAAGACCGGTCAGAGAATGCCTGAACCGGTCTTTCAATTTCACCCAAAAAACAAATTTCGAGTTTGCGGCGAGTTTTCCAAGATGCAGGGCATCTTTTAGGAATTACTCATAATCTCGCAATCGAGCGTTAGCTCGATTTTTTTGCCTTCGCATCTTTGTCCATCGGACGAACAAGGAAGATGCTCATCAACAGGGCGATGATGTAAAGCACAATCGTGAGATACAGTACATTCTGATAACCTACGGGATTAATGCTATTGCCATGGGAATCCTGTATAAATTCCCCTGTGCTGTTTACGATCAGGTTCGCAACCTGGTTGCCGGTAAGACCTGCAAAAGCCCATGCGGATAGGGTGACTCCGTGTAAGGCGCTGATGCTTCCCATGCCGTAATGGTCGGAGAGGAGCGTAGGCACGTTGGAGAAACCGCCGCCGTATCCAGCGTTGACAACGAAGATCAAGCCGAGAACGAGGATCGTCAGAAGCATATTGCCCTGACCGTTCTTGATACCGCCTGTCAGCATTACCAGTGCAGTGAACGCGATTGAGAGTATAAAGATCAATTTGTAAATCGTGTTACGGTCTTTCATCGTGTCAGCCCACGCGGAGAAACCGAGTCTGCCGCCTGCGTTAAAGATTGCAGAAACCGTAGATATAATACCGACGGAAGCAGCAAGACCGATACATTTCACGATCATTTTCTCCTGGGAGATCAATGCAAGACCGCAGGTGATGTTGATGTAGAACATCAGCCAGATACCGATATAGTTTGCAACGGGTCTCGTCTTGATGACGGAGATGATACCCTGTCCCTTTTCCTTCGTCTGTGGCTCATGCCATCCTTCGGGTTTCTTCAAAAGAATGTGTCCGACAAACATCATGACGAAGTATACGCATGCAAGGATCAGGAACATCTTGTAGATGCCGCCCTCTCCGAGGTTATCAAGCATTGCCTGCATAATAGGGCTTGCGATTGCTTTCGCCGCTCCGAAACCTGCGACGGCAAGACCGGTCGCAAGACCTTTCCTGTCCTCAAACCAGAGCATGAGCGTCTTGACAGGGGACAGATAGCCGGTTCCAAGACCGATTCCCATAATGAAACCGTAGCATACATAAATACCGACAAGCGCTAAAGGGCTGTGCTGGTGCTGTCCGCCGTAGTAGATGAAAAATCCGGTGCCAGCCATACCTGCCGCAAAGCAGATCGCGGCGATCAGTGAGGATTTATGTATATCCTTCTCTACTATGTTGCCGAGGAATGCTGCGGACATACCGAGGAAAAAGATCGCGAAGCTGAACGCCCATTCCGTTGCTCCTTTGGAAAAGCCAATATAGTCTGCGATCTCCTGACTGAAAATAGACCAGCAGTAGACAGTACCGATACTGCAGTGGAGTAAGAGTGCCGGGATTGCGGCACAGATCCATTTGTTTTGATTCTTTTTCATTGTGCAAAGTGTCCTTTCTTTCGTTATAGAAAAATACCTAAATGCAAATTTAGGATGACAAAAATCCTACTATATTTTACTCCTAATGAAAAAGATTTTCAAGGCGTGGTTAACAATTTAACAAATTTGGTGGTTTCAAAAAAGTTATATTTTAGCAAAATAGCCAATTATGATTGTGAAAAATCTTGTATCGGATACGTTTGTATGATATTGTATAAATGATATTAAAATATTTTAGTTAATAACAAACGCTCTTGATGAAATCAAGATCTGTCTGGCGGGTGAGACGGATAGCAGAAAATAAGAGAAGAATGAGAAGGTGGTAAGATGGCGAAAATACTTTATCAGGGGCATGGAAGCCTCCGTCTGACATCAGACAGAGGGACGGTTGCCTATATTGATCCGTATATAGGTGACGGGTATGACAAACCGGCGGATCTTATTCTGGTGACGCACCAGCATCACGATCATAATCGGATTGATCTTCCGCTGCGCGCCAGAGATTGCACGGTCATTCAGAATATGGATGCGTTAAAGGGGAATGAATACCAGAAGTTTACGGTGAAGGATATCCAGATTGAGGCGACGGAAGCGTACAATGACAAGCATCCGAAAGATGAATGCGTCGGATATCTTGTCAATGTGGACGGAATTTGCGTTTATTTTGCGGGGGATACGGCGCAGACGGCACAGATGGGGACATTGGCGGACAGGAAAATCGACTATGCCTTTCTGCCGATTGACGGCATCTATACGATGAATGCGCGTGAAGCCGTGAAGTGTGCGCAGATCATCAAGGCAAAACATGTGATCCCCATTCATATGGCGCCGGGTAAACTTTTTGACGCGCGGGTCGCGGAGAAGTTTGTGACAGAAGGTGCAATGATTGTAAAACCGGGAGATGAGATAGAACTGGAACGGTAGGGAGAGAAATGTAGAAATGCAAAACCGCCTGTGAGGGCGGTTTTTATCTGTTATTGCCGCTAGTAAGCAGCAATGGTATAATATTTTTGTGACAGTGATCCAAAAGATGGATTTCAGCAAGAAAGTGGCGCAGAAATGGAGAAACGTATGGAACAGAAAGAACTTACCGCAGTGCAGGATACCGTTATGGTTCCGGATATTCTTGCCTTGGTGAAAAGGACGAAAACTTTTGTAGAAAACCGTGAAATGGCAAATCATATCAAAGTAAAAGGCTTGGCGGATTACGTGACGCAGGTGGATACGGATATTCAGAATTTTTTAGCAGAAGAATTGGAGAGGCTTACTCCGGGAATCCAGTTTCTAGGCGAGGAGGAAGGGCTGCATGAGATGTCAGGAGATACTTACTGGATTCTCGATCCCATAGACGGCACGACCAACCTGATCCATGATTACCAGCACAGCGTTGTGTCCCTTGGACTGTATCATAAGGGAGAAATTACGCTGGGAGTGGTCTACGATCCCTACAGGGAGGATATCTACCATGCGCAGAAAGGAAAAGGGAGTTTTCGGAATGGACAGCCCATTCATGTGTCTGAGGCGGCAACGCTTGGCGAGACGATTGTCACAATCGGCACGTCACCTTATGACAGAGGTTTGACGGAAGTTAATTTCCGGCGTTTTCAGAGGGTTTTCGAGAAAAGCCAGGATATCCGCAGAACCGGTTCGGCGGCTCTCGATCTGGCGTATGTAGC
Source organism: Eubacterium sp. (assembly GCA_023663915.1). The sequence continues at coordinate 20,658 of JAMPGN010000019.1, forward strand.
CTGTGGGCGCACGGGCGGATTTTTTGAAGCGCTCCTTTCCCCGTGGGATTTTGCAGCGGGAATGCTGTTAGTTGCGGAAGCAGGAGGAAAAGTAACGAATTTTGAGGGAGAACCGCTGGATCTTTTACATAGAGAGAGTGTGGTTGCCACAAATGGAAACGTTCATGAGGAATTGAGGGGCTTGCTGTGAGGGCAGGATATTTGTAAAATGATAAAAGAATGAAAAATTTCTTGCGGACAAATGAGGGAGGGAAAAATGAACCAGAAAGCGCAAAGAATTGAATATCGTTTGGGAAAGGCAGGAAGATTGATGCCTCTGATCGCGGCGGGGGCGATGATTCTGTGGGCGGCGTTTAGTCAGTCCAATGTGAATGGGTATGTGCTGGCTTTTTTTGCAGCATTAATAACAGGAGTTATTTTTACGAAAGACGAGAAGGCATATGGTGAGGCGCTGGTATATGGCCTGAGTAAGCCGATGTTTGCCGTGATTGTGCTGGCGGTGATACTGGCGGCGGTTTCGGGCAAGCTGATTTCGGCAAGTGGGGCGGTGCAGACGATTGCGGTATATGTGGTGGCGGCAGGGTTTACGGGTAAATTGTTTGTGGCGGCGACTTTTCTGATCACCTGTCTGCTGGCGTTCGCAACGGGAACTTCGGTGGGAACTTATTTCGTGGTGATTCCGATTCTGTTTCCGGTGGGCGTGATGGCAGGCGCGGCACCGGAGTTTATGATAGGTGCCATCGTGTCCGGTGCGGCGTTTGGTGACAATCTTGGTCCGATCTCGGATACGACAATCGCATCCAGTGCAACACAACATGCGGAGCTAGGAACGGTGGTAAAGACTAGAATGCGTTATAGTCTTCCAGCGGCAGCAGGAGCGCTTATTTTGTTTCTGCTGTTTTCCAAGACTACGGATTGTGATGAAGCGCTCGGAGGAGCAGGCGGCACGGCGAATCCGCTCAGCCTGATTATGCTTGTGGTGCCCGTAGTGATTATCGCGCTCTGTATGATGCGGAAACATCTGATTACCGCCCTGTCATGGGGGATTCTTGCCGGAATCGCCGCAGGGCTTGTCTCCGGTATTTATACGGTAGGGGATCTCATTGCCTTCCCCGGAGGTTTCTCCGTGTCCGGTGCGATCATAGAAGCAATTACGGGGACGGTGGGCACGGTGGCGATGCTGATTGGTGTTTTTTCGCTTTTGGGCGTGCTAGAATGCAGCGGATTCTTTGAAGACGTGGGAGCAGTTCTGACGCGCCTTGCCAAAAAGGAACGCAGTACCGAGGCGACCATTGTCTTATCGGTGGGAATTTTAAGTATGGTAACAGGTGTTATTTCTGTGGCGATTGTGGCGCTTGGCGATCTGATCAATGAAATTGGGGAAAAGGCGGGTGTAAACAAGTATCGCCGTGCCAACTTGATGGATTGTACGGGTTGTGTGTTCTGTTTTCTTGCGCCTTGGACCGTACATTGTGTCATCCCCGCGCAGTTGACGGCTCCGTTTGGGGAAGGCTATGCGGTGGCGCCCGGCTCGGTGCCTTTTGTGAATTACTATTCCATATGTATGCTGGTCATGCTGCTCTTGGCGGTGACTGTGGGATATGGCAGGAAAGGGAGGAATACGAATGAGGAGTAAACTTTATTATGCGCTATATTTTTTATATGCCATTGTGGTGGCTTTTGTGCTCTATTTGAATGGATTGTTTACGGGGGAGGAGATTTCGGTCGTCAATCTGGCGATCAATATCGGTTTTCTGATTATCATCGGGATTCTCTTTTTCGTATCTTCCATCAGTTTTGGCAGGCTCAACCGGGTCACTTATGATTTGGAAGATGTTGCGTTTCGTTTACAGAAAGAATATAAGGAAGCGAACGGGAAGAATCTCTGGGCGAATTACCGGGACAAGGACAAAGTGTTTGAGGAAGAAGAACTGCAGGAAGCATTTGACAAGTACCGTATGCAGGTCAAAGGCACGAAGAGAAGACGTGGTACGGCTTCTTCTTGTGACATAGAGGATTATATCAATGAGGATCTTTTGGATAAGGTAGGCATGAATTTCTTTAATTCCGGAGTTTCCGGGACGCTTACGGGGCTGGGAATCTTGGGAACGTTTCTTGGTTTGTCCATGGGGCTTGGCGCGTTCAGCGGGGACGATATTTTTACGATTTCGGACAATGTGGGTTCTCTGCTTTCGGGTATGAAAGTGGCTTTTCATACCTCGGTATACGGTATCCTTTTCTCGTTGGTATTCAATTTTGCTTATCGGAGCATTATGTCGGACGCTTATGAGACATTGGACGAGTTTTTGAGTGTGTTCCGTCAGACTACACAGCCGCAGACGGTAAGGGAAGATGAAAATTCCGCGACGCTGCTTGTCTATCAGGCAGGGATGGCGAACACTTTAAAGCAGATGCTTGAACTGATGAAAGGCAGTGCGAAAGAACAGACGGTGGGCGTGGAGCGTATCGTAGATCAGTTTACGAAGCAGATGCAGACCGCTCTGGATGCGGATTTTAAGAAACTTGGAAATGCCCTAAAGAGTGCAGGGGAGGCACAGGCGGCGAGCGCGGCGAGTACGTCAGATATGATCGAGGCGGTCACAGCGTTGGTGGAGGTCAACCGTAACGTGCAGGATGCTCTCGCCCGTGTCATGGAACGACAGGAGCTTTTTGCAAAACAGCTTGAGGAGCAGGGGAAAATGCTGGCGGATGCATGCAGCGATATGAGCGATGAGATTGGCAGCCAGCTCTATACGTTTGGACAGATGAGGAATTTGTATGAAGAATAGACGAAGGAACCGGGAAGTTTTTGCACAGCACAGCTATTGGCAGTCCTATTCGGATATGATGGCGGCGCTTTTGCTGATTTTTATCTTGATGATAGCAATCACGCTTGCGATATACAGGCAGAAGACGAATGACCTTGACCGGACAAGGCTGGAACTTAGCGCGGCGCAGAGCCAGTTGGACGAGACAATCGAAGATTTGGAGCAGTCGAATGTGGAACTTGCCGCTTCGCTGGCGCAGCTACAGCAGGCTTACGATCAGGCGGCTTTGACAGAAGAAGAATTAAATAACGCCTATTTGGAAATAGAAAATGCCAGACAGGAATTGACGACGACTAAGCAGGAATTACAGGATATTGTAGGGATTCGTACTGATATCATCGGGGCTTTACAGTCCGCGTTTCGCAATTCTACTATGAAAGTGGATGCGCAGACGGGTTCGATTACTTTTTCTTCGGATGTGCTTTTTCGGTATAACAGTTCCATGCTTACCGCGGACAGCAAAGAGACTTTGCAAAATATCATTCCGATGTATCTGGACGTGCTGCTCCAAGACCAGTTCCGTGATTATATTGCAGAAATCATTATCGAAGGGCATACCGATACGGACGGCGGCTACCAGAGTAATATGGAGTTGTCCTATGAACGTGCCAATGCCGTGGCAGATTTTTGTCTGAATAAAAGAAATGGTCTTGACGAGACGGAGATTGAGCAACTTCAAAAACTCCTTACCGTCAACGGAAAGTCATGGAGCAATCCGATTTATCAAACGGATGTTTTCGGGAATCCCACAGAAGAGGTGGATATGCCGGCTTCCAGAAGGGTGGAAATTAAATTCCGGTTGAAGGAAGATGAGATGATCGAGAAGATTGCAGGGATTTTGGAGCAGGGAGAAGGACAATAGACAGGGCGTAAAACACGGTTCATATGGTCTTTTTGTATAAAAAGGAGCTGTTGCTCCTGCAGCCTATTGGGCTACTTTGCAACAGCCCCATGATTTTCATTCTTTCTAATGAATTAGTTTGTTGTATTTTCTGTTTCGCCGGTGTTTCCAGGGGTAGTAGTGGTAGTAGTTCCGCCGCCGATGCCGGGCAGAACGGTCGTGTTATCGCCCGCGCTAGATCCCGCACCGCACGGTGTATTACACAAAGCGGCACAGTTTTCTTTATACTGCTCTTCGTAAAGTGGAGGACCAAATTCCAAAGGCTTGATTGCCAGGTCCAGCAGATCACCCGCAACAAAGCGCAGACAACTGCTGTTATCCGGCGTGATCAGGCTTCCCTTCGGTGTATTGATCTTACCTGCGCTCTCCACATGGTATCCTGCAAAGTACAGACTCTGCAGAACAAGCGTCAGCCCGACCGTGACCGTATCATCATCCGTATCGAATCCTAATACCTTTGCCATCGCATAAAGATTTAGACCTTGTCTGATATAATTATTGCTTTCCAAAAAACCAACATAATTGATATTCGGAGTCGGGTCCGCGTCAGCAGTTGTTGCTAAATCATAGCTGATGCCATATGGGGCAAAAATCTCCAGTTCCACAGAAGTCGGATTGGTATCTTCATCATAGGTTGCTGCTGTCGTTTCCGGCGGCAGATAAACAGCCGTAGGATAAAGCGTGGCAAGCAGCCGGCAGTTTTCGTCATAAAGATTGACGGCAAACTCGATCGACAGATTCGACAAGGTGACAACATAACAATTCGGTCTGCCAGTAATCGCCTCAATCACAACGTCTCCGTCACCATAGGTATAATCGATATTCAGCACATGCGCCGTTGCCGACACTGCAGTTGGATAAGTTGTTGAAATATCCGTTCCCAGTGTAAAAGACGCACAGAGATTAATTCCGATTTCGTCATAAATCAATGGTGCCATAAGGCTCAGTACCTTGGGCGGCTCACAGATTGGATTGGTGCATACGTCTATACAGTTATTGCCCTGCATATTCTGAACCACATTGCTGACGATCCTTGCCTTGCATCCACATTTTCCAGATTTACATTTTGCCATAAGCCAGTTATCCTTCTTTCAGTTATTTTACTTTATAATATGTCATTTTTTCTTATCATGTGCCATATAATGATAGGAAAAAGAAATATTATGCAAAATGAGGGGACTCTATGGGAAATGTTTATGCGGTTGATGCAGAACAAAATCTGATCTTATATAGTACCGGAAAGTATATCTGCTTAAGGACCTCCGTCAGGGAAAATCTGACCAGGCCTATCGTTCTTTGTAATGATTATGCTTCGGATCTTTCCGATCTTGTTTATCATAACACCATTTATTATGTTTATCAGAACACAAACCGGGATATTATACTCCGAAGCGTTATCGAGCAGAACGATTTATATAAAATAAGCAGCCGTAACACACCGGACTGTTTTAATCCGCAGATCGCAGTAATACAAAACATGTTGATTCTGTTCTATTTTGTAAAAAATCCGGTTGACAATACGTACTGTCTGAAATCCATCTTTCCATTTCAGCCGGAACAAAAGCTTTCATTGCCGGGAAGTCTTTTGTCCTCGAAGGAGACGCAAACCGCCTCCGGTGAGGCGGTATTTCGTTCACTTCCCACACTTCGCATTCTATCTGTCGAAGGGGCACTCTTGGTACATTTGTCCTACGATGGGGAAGAAATTATTTTTTCCATCGATGAATCGCTCCAATGTGACAAGCTGAGCAAAAACCAGGAAATACTCTCTCAGGCGCAGGAAAAATTGAGTAAAAATGAGGAAATACTCACTCAGACGCAGGCAAAGTTGAGCAAAAATGAGGAAAGGCTCTCCTTGACACAGACGGAACTGGACAAAAACAAAGAACTTCTTACAGAGGCGCAAAAACAAATCTCCAAATTGCAGTCAGAGGTTTCAAGTCGTGACCAGTTGATCCAAAGTATTAGCAGGCAATATGAAGAACTTATGGACACCGCCATGAAATACCGCGATGAAGCGGTTAAGTGGCATAGTAAATTTTATGGGAAATAATCAAAAACGTTATATTATAAGAGGTATTTTGTGGAGATTGAGGAAAAATAGAATAGTGAGAAAATTTAGTAATTATGAAAATTATTATTGCGGGCTTAAATATTTGAGCTCGCTATTTGTATAATATAATTGAAACAGATGAAGACACCGTAGACCTTGCCGAGAAGTTAATAGACTTTGGATTCTTAACAAGAAAAAGTTATATATTATGACAAGATAACCGCAGATCTTGCTGCTGGGAAGTGAAAAGTCAGTTCGGATAATTAAGGAATTAATGAGGAATATCAATTTAAAAAGGCAGGGAATGAGGCGTTTATTTGGAAGATACCAGTAAACGCCTCTGCGCTTTTGCCGGAGGCGATATGATAGACGATGCAGCAAAAGCTGCAGCTTTTGGAGACTTTAAAAGGAAAAAAATATTACATTGGATGACAAAAGACTCAATATTTATGCTAATATTGGAAGTGTAGGAGATATGGAGTATGTACTGGAAAAGGAGAGCGTATTATGAAAGCATTGTTTTTTGATATAGATGGAACTTTGGTAAATTCTCAAGGGATAATGCAGGATTCCACAAAGCATGCCTTATGCCGCCTGCAGAAAAACGGGCATAAAATTGTGTTGTGCAGTGGACGCTCCCTAGGGCAAATTTATACATGGCTGAAAGAAATGGGCTTTGATGGGATCGTAGGCGCTTCCGGCGCTTATGTGGAATGTGGCGCACAGGTGGTTTATGAGCATCATATGGAAAAAGAAACGCTTATAGCTGTTCAGACACTTTTGGAACAGGTAAATGCCTGTTATTCCGCACAAACAAAGGAAAAAGTCATAATGGATAAAAGGAATAAGAACCGCATGTTAAGCAGTTTTTTAACGATGGGAATGCCGGCAGAGGTTGCGGATTCCATAGTTAAGGATATACAGATTGACGAACAACTGGAACAACGGTCTGATATTGAGAAAATCGTATTTTTGGAAGCAGATGTTCCGGTTGACAGGATAAGAGAGCAGTTATCGGCATGCTGTGATGTGACCGAAATGAGTTTTAAGCGTCCGGACGATAATTCCGGTGAGATCAGCAGCAGAGGAATCAATAAAACACTTGGAATGCAGAAATATATTGAATATGCGGGGATTGCAAAAGAGGATACGATTGCGTTTGGCGATGGCGCTAATGATTTTGATATGATAGAGTATGCGCAGGTAGGTGTCGCTATGGGAAATGCGATCGCGGATTTGAAGAGCCGGGCGGATTTTGTGACAAAGGGGATTGACGAAGGGGGAATTGAATATGCGCTGAAAGCGCTTGGATTGTTATAGTTATGCAGCTGGAACAATATGCGGAAAGCAGGCTGGAATGAAAAAATCCAGCCTGCTTTCCGCATATTTTGATAAGAAGAAACTATACATGATTCATCATTGCCTTATAAGATATGCCCCACGCTTCCATGGAATCAATGATCGGACGCATGGATTCTCCTAATTCGCTTAAAGCGTATTCTACCCTTGGGGGCACTTCCGGATATACGGTGCGTGTAATGATGCGGTCTTCCTCTAAAGAACGCAGGCTGTCAGTCAATACTTTCTGGCTGATTCCTTCCAGATTTTTCCGCAGCTCATTGAAACGCCATGGACGCATCAGCAGGTTTCGGATAATTAATAGTTTCCATTTGCTCCCTATCAGGGCTACTGTCGTAGCTACCGGACAGGATGGGGCAATGGCAGTACTGCTTCGGCATGTGGTTCAGCATGTGGGGCGGGTGACAAGTAGGCAGAATGTGTTATCTGCCGGTATGGTTTCGGGCAGTCATGGCAGGAATAATGGCTGCCCGGATTTTAAAGAGGAACAGCAGTATAGTTATGTCGTTAACTATAAAATAGATTATTTGGAAAAGAGGTACGGTTCATGAAAGAGTATTTTGCTTTTCAGTGGCATATTACAGACGACTGTGACCAGAGATGTAAACATTGCTATATTTTTTCTGAAAATAACTGTAAGGAACTGGATTCCATGTCCTTTGGGCAGATGCAGGAAGTGGTGGCGAACTGTGAGGATTTCTGTGAAATGTATCAGAGGCTTCCTTATTTTTATATTACAGGGGGCGACCCGATCCTTCACCCGGATTTCTGGAAACTGCTGGGGCTTTTGAAAAGTAAAAATATTCCCTTTGCGATCCTTGGAAATCCTTTTCACCTGGATGACGAAGTGTGCAGGCGGTTAAAGGAGTATGGCTGTCAGAAATACCAGCTTTCCATTGATGGGATGGAAAAAACACATGACTGGTTCCGCAAGCCCGGTTCTTTTCAGACTACCCTTGAAAAAATCGGCTGTTTGAAAAAGGCGGGAATCCGGGCGGTGGTCATGACTACGGTATCGGGAATCAATATCAGGGAAGTTCCCGATATTATTGATACGGTAGTCGCCCACAAAGCGGATGTGTATGCCTTTGCCCGGTACTGTCCTACCAGCGGGGAAAAGGATACGGGGATGACACCGGAAGAGTACCGGGAACTGCTTACCGTCTGTGACCGGAAATTCAAAGAATATGAAGCAGCCGGATGTGAGACTTATTTTAATAAGAAAGACCATCTGTGGACGCTTTATGAATATGAGAACGGTGAGTTCAAGATTCCTGAGAATGCACAGGATGGCATGATCTATGGCGGGTGCAACTGCGGCAACTGCCATCTGACGATTCTGCCTAACGGGGATATATATGCCTGCCGCCGGGTGCAGAACAGTAAAGTTTCCAATGTGTTCGAGGACAGGCTTGCAGATGTGTGGGTATGCCAGATGGAGCAGTACCGCGAATATGACAGGTTTAAAAAGTGTTCCAGATGTGAATTAAAGGCATGGTGCAGGGGATGCCCTGCGGTGGCAAGCGGAAAGAGCGGGGATTTTTATGATGCAGATCCGCAGTGTTGGAAAGTGTGAAGAGATTTTCTAAGACGTCTGAAAAACGCCGCCTAAGAAAATCTAAAACTTCACACAGGAGAATGCCAGAATGCGGCATTCTCCGATATGATAGAAAAGAGGATTATGTTATGGCAGAAACGATGAAAGCAGTGGTTTTGACAGGACCTACAAAAGCGGAGAATGTAAAGCTTATTGATTTCCCGATACCAAAGGTTGTATCCGGCTGGGTGCTGGTGAAGGTGAAAGCCTTTGACATGAACCATTCGGAGCAGGTTTTACGTCTCCATGAGATTGAAAATGATTATATACAAAAACCTGTCATTCCCGGAATTGAGTGTGTTGGGGAGATTGTGGACGCTTCGGACAGTGGTTTTGGCGTCGGGCAGAAAGTGGCAGCCATGATGGGCGGCATGGGGAGGAGCTTTCATGGCAGCTATGCAGAATATGCCCTGCTTCCGTCACATCATGTATTTTCAGTTGGGGATACAATTCCCGGCATATCAGACTTGCCATGGGCGAGGCTGGCCGCTGTTCCGGAAACTTATTATACAGCATGGGGGGTCTTTATTTGAATGCTTGAATTTGAAAAAAGAGGATACCCTGTTGATCCGGGGAGGAACCTGCGCCCTTGGCTATGCGGCGATACAGATTGCCAGGGCATTGGGATGTAAGGTGATCGCCACCACCCATCGGGAGGGCAAACTGCCTTTGCTTGATGAGGCGGATGAGGCTGTTCTTGATACGGGAAGGCTGGCAGGCAGAATTTCCGGTGTCACAAAGGTCTTGGAACTGGTGGGGCTGAAAACTCTTTCCGACAGCCTGCGCTGTGTGGAAAAGGGCGGCATTGTCTGCAATACGGGAATACTTGGAGGGGTTTATGCCTTGAATGGCTTTGATCCCATTAAGTATATCCCCAACGGGGTTTATCTGACAGGATTTCACAGCAATTCACCGACACAGGAAATCATGGATGACATTTTTTCTTTTATCGGGGAAAACGGGCTTATTCCATGTGTGGGTGCAGTATACCCATTTGCCGATATTGGAGAGGCGTGTGCGGCGTTGGACGGCGGAAAGATAAATGGAAAGATTGTGGTAGAGATAGGGGGCGGCAACCGGTACGAATGGTGATTGCGAACTTATATTGTCCGTCTTGTTGCATTATCCTGAAAACGAAAATATTCAGGGTGGTGGCGGGATTGCGTATATTCAAACATAATCCCGTCACTGTTATATGTCTGGCTGCTTACAACTGCAAGGCAGTTGTAGTTACCCAGATCAAGATATTTCTCATCAATTTCTGTCATTTGTTCTACGGTCATAATTCTTTTGCTGGTAATGATAGAAATATGAAGTATATTCTCCAAATATTCATAAATAGAGTTTTCCGCAATTTCCTTTGTAAGATTTATAACCACGTCTTTGAGGAAATAGTTATGATTTAGAATAAGCGCTTTATCATCCAGATAGTGAAGGCGCAGCAGGTAGTATAATTCTGAACCAACAGGAAATCCGGTCTTATTGGATATTTTTTGGTCTGTAGTAATTTCCGTAAAGTATAAGACTTCTGTTTTGGGAATCTGGTTATTTCTGGCAGCAGATTCCTTAAAAGATTCGATTCCGCCAATCGTAAAAGAAGTGCGCAGGGTGGGCTGGAAGATATTGCGGACGCCTTTTCCCTGCATGGTCTGCACATAACCATCTGCAACGAGAGCACTGACCGCTCTTCGTACAGTGTTGCGGGAACAATCATAGGCGAGGATCAGATTGTTTTCTGATGGTAACAATTCTTGAAATTCATACTCCCCGGTTTCTATTTTTCTTTTCAGATCTCTATATATTTCAGCATATTTCGCTTTGGGCATATCGC
>JAMPGN010000001.1 GCA_023663915.1 Eubacterium sp.
TATTGACTGTAACCGGTACAAACTATTATCACAGTAATGGAGCAGTGAGAACGGCAGGGGTGTTAGCTATATGACCTTACCAACACATTTACGGACTAACACCTAGGTTATATATAGAGGAATATTATGGCATATGAAAATAGGGAAAATATAGAATGGACCAATACATGGATTTCAGCGGCTAATTGTAATGCGGATCGATGTCTGCTGATTGGCGATTCCGTAACAAGAGAGTTGCGTGGAAAGATGGAGAGTTTTTTACATAAATGGATGAGAGTCGATTTGTTTGCAGCTTCGTTTGCAATCACGGATGATATGTTTTGGAAGCATTTGGATTGTTTCCTTACAGGGGGATATAGCTATAAGTACATTATTATTAATTATGGCTTTCATCATGGATTGTCTTTGCAATGTTGCCAAGATGACATATATGCAAGGACTTTTTGTGAAAAATATCGGAAACTTGTAGACATTTGCAAGCAATCGGCTGATCAAGTAATAAATATGACAGGCACTTCTTTCGGTAATGATAAGCTGGAGCTGGAAATTGGGGCAAGAAATTCTCTTGTGAAACAATTATCCATAAGTATGGGATGTGATGTATTTGACTTTCATCATCTCATGAAAACGAAAGGGAAAAATTATAAATATGTAGATCATGTACACTTTGAGCAGAAAGCATATTCCTTTATTGCATATGAGATGGTTACGGCATTAAAACTGGTAGAAAGTAATAGATATGATGAGGTTCACCAAAGTATATATCAATTATTGGATAATGGGGAAATAAATGAAATAATCGTATATGGCATTGGTATAATGGCTAATCATCTGTTCTTTCTTCTGAAGTATTTTTGTCCAGAGGTTAAGATTGTATTATGGGTAGTCTCAGATACAAATAATATTGCGAAACGGATGTATGATATACCTGTGGTGAGCATAGAAGAGGCGAGAGACAGAAATAACAATCTATTGGTTTTGGCTTCTGCGCAATATAAAGAGGATATGAGAAAAAATGCAGAAAGTGCCGGGTTCAAAAAAATAAAATATTTTACAAGTATGGACTGGAATAATTTATTAGAAGATGATTGATGAATATAGATGAATGGGTGAAATATAGCGACATCAGAAAAAAGGTATGAAGTTTTGTTTCTAAAATGTACAGAGGAGATCAGCCATGAATATTGTGTTTTGACACATGAGTTCGCACAAAACGGAGTTGTAACGGGCGGAGCCGGAAATTATGTATATAATATTGCGTCTGTACTAGTAAAACAAGGGAATAAGGTGTTTGTTGTTGTCGATGAAGGAAAATAGAAGGTTTACGAATACGAAGCGATTGAGGCGCATTGCATAAACACAACAAAAGGTTTTAGAGATACAGGGAAGCCCATGTCAGTGACAAGCAAATTTTTAGAGAAAATACAGGAAAATGTGTGCATGAATTGATTTTATATATTGTTTAGGATATACTATGTATATCCTAAATTGCTTTGGAGGTTATGCTATGCAGACGCAGGTAAGGGAATGGGGTAATAGTCAAGGAATCAGGATCTCAAAAGAGGTTTTAAAAATTGCAGGGATTGAATTGAATGAAATGCTGGATGTAACGATGTCTGATGGAATGATCACTCTGGCGAAAGCTTTTCAGCATAAAACGCTGGAAGAGCGGGTGGCGGAATTTGGCGGAAAGCTGGAGCTTGACGGCGAATATGACTGGGGCAAAGCTGTTGGGATCGCTCCATATTTTGATTTCCACAGATGAATTAACAGGATGCGTTCAATGTGAAAAACTTGCATTGCTTGATTTGACAGTGCGAGGATATAAGAAAATTGATGCGCTGCCTATTGCTACAATGATTAATATTGTAGATGCTATTCAAGGGATATTTGAATATATAGGAGCATGTTAAGGCAATTTGTTTATTATGTCGATACATACTATAGTCGTTTGGAATGAATAAGGACATGATGCATGGATGCAATATAGAGTAGAATTTTGACCGTTATTGCATCGGAGAGATGTAATGACGGTTTTTACGTGAAATGAATGTTAGGGAAAAGCAGGGCAGGCCACCAGACTTGACGAGTTGAATGATTGGCGAATATATGGGTACAGTATATTGGATTACCGGGCTTTCCGGCGCGGGTAAGACAACGATGGAGGACATATTTAAATTTTATGGTAATTCATGTTAGTGATAGAAGAATGAAAAGTTACCTATGGCTGGCAAGAGCATTGGGGTTGAGTGTGAAAATAAAAAATTGAGAAGGCTTATATGGAAATGATAAATAATGAATATATCAGTAATTTAATAGAGAGAATATACAGTACAGAAATTTGGTGTGGAATGAACGGAAAATGTTTGAATTACAATGAAGGTATTCGTATTTTAGTAGATAAATTCTCTGAGCATAAAGCGAAACAATCTCACCTTTTTTTTGTTGGTAATGGTGGAAGTTCCGCTATAGCGAGCCATATGACAGCAGATTTTATGAAAAATGGTGGGATGAATACATATAGCTTATATGATAATGCTGTCACAACTTGTATGGGAAATGATTATGGCTATGAATATATTTTTTCGCGTCCATTGGAGTTTTTAGCAAGAAAAGATGATCTGCTGGTAGCTATCAGCAGTTCGGGTAGTTCGGTAAATATTATCAATGCAATAGAAACTGCCAGAGCAAAAGGGGCATCAGTGATAACTTTTACAGGCTTTAGGGAAGATAATAAAGTAAAGCAGTTGGGAAATGTGAATGTATATGTGCCATGCATGCAATACGGAATTGTTGAATCGATTCATAATCTGATTTTACAACAGATTGTGGATTTGATTATGGAGCGGGATGGCGTGGGGTTTTAATATGCTGATGCAGACACGAACGAAACGGTTTGAGCAGAATCAGAAAAAGAAGAATGTTCAAAGACCTGCTGTTTTTTTGGATAGGGACGGTGTGTTGACAGAGGAGAGAGGGTATATTAGTTCTACGGATGAACTTCATATTTTCCCTTATGTAACAGAGTGCATTCGCCAGATACATAAGAAAGGGTATTATGCTATTGTTGTTACCAATCAGAGCGGTGTGGCAAGAGGTTTTTTTACAGAGGAAACGCTTCAAAAGATGAATGAGTATTTGATGCAGCAAACTCATGTGGATGCAGTTTATTATTGCCCGCATCACCCAGAAGGGGTGGTAGAAAAATATAGAATCGTATGTGATTGTCGTAAACCACAGACGGGAATGTTTCAAAATGCTTGTAAAGAATTTGATATCGATGTGGCAAATTCTTATATGGTAGGGGACAGGGCCAGTGATGTTATTGCCGGGAAGAATGAGGGGCTTAGAACGGTTATATTAGAGTCCGGATATGGGATGGCGCGACTGGAAAAGAGCGTGAAACCCGATTATGTATTTAAAGATTTGAGAGGTGTTATAGAAATATTATGATTATATATAGTGCAGTGAAGATTATTTAGAGCGTATGTTTGCCAATGAAGAAGGTGGTAGTAGGTTGTGTATGGAAAGATGTAGATGTCTAAAGTTTTTCTGTTTTGGGTCGATATATACTGTATAGTAATTTAGGATGAATGAATTAAGATTGCATGGATGCAGAAATAGTTAGTAAGGTATGACCTATTGTTGCTTTCTTATGCAATGATAGGTTTTTTTATAGGAAATTCCTAGGCTTACTTCGAGTTTGCGAAGCAAACTCGCAATCGAGCGAAGCTCGATTTTTCATAATATATAGGGAGACAAAATATGGTTTCATTAGTGACGGGTGGTTGTGGCTTTATTGGTTCTCATATGGTAGATAGGCTGCTGGCGGAAGGGCATACAGTTAGGGTAATTGATAACTGGACAACAGGCAGGCCGGCAAACTTAAAGCATCAGAAGAATAACCCAAATCTAACGATCTATCACATGGATATTCGGAATAAGGAAGAAATAGAACCGGTTTTCCACGGCGTAGACTATATATTTCATTTTGCAGCATTGGCGGATATTGTTCCGTCAATCCAAAGACCATGGGATTATTATTCCTCTAATGTGCTTGGTACTTATAATGTGGTTGAGTGTGCAAAAGATGTGGGGATTAAGAAGCTGGTGTATGCTGCTTCCTCTTCTTGCTATGGAATCCCTGATGAGTATCCTACAAAAGAATCAGCGGAAATCAGACCGCAATATCCATATGCTCTGACGAAAAGACTGGGGGAAGAGACGGTATTGCACTGGGGGCAGGTCTATGGGCTGCCTGTGGTGACGTTACGACTTTTTAACGTGTATGGGACGAGGTCAAGGACATCGGGCACTTATGGCGCAGTATTTGGTGTTTTTCTTGCGCAAAAGTTGGCAGGAAAGCCGTTTACAGTAGTGGGTGACGGCAATCAGACGAGAGATTTCACTTATGTGACGGATATTGCAGATGCTTTTTATACGGCGGCTATGTCGGATGTGGTGCAGGATACCTTTAATGTGGGAAGCGGCGGGACTTATTCCGTGAATCGTCTGTGTGAACTGTTAGGTGGAGAGATTACACATATTCCCAAAAGGCCGGGAGAGCCAGATTGTACTTTTGCTGACACTACGAAAATTGAGAAAGAATTAGGTTGGAAAGCACAAGTCACTTTTGAGGAAGGCGTGCAGAAGGTACTTGACAACATTGATTACTGGCGTGAGGCGCCGGTGTGGACACCAGACAGTATCGGCGTGGCGACGGAGGACTGGTTTAAATATCTGGGGTGAGTGCGGAGGAAGTATAGTGATATGTTACTTGACAGTATAAATGAATGAAAACCCTAATCCCACAGCTATGCTGGGGAGAATAGAGTAAGCAGTAGCGAGAAAGATAACAGAAAAAAGCCTCCTATGATAATATGAGAAAGGTGTCGCAAGCCAATCTCAAGAATATAGGAGGCGGTCCAAATGGACAGTAAAAGTTTATCACATACGAAATGGAAATGCCAATACCATATCGTATTTATACCAAAGTACAGAAAGAAGAAGTTATATGGATAGTTGAAGCTCGATGTACGAGAGATAATAAGTACATTGTGTAAGTACAAAGGAGTAGAGATTATAGAAGGGGCAGTGTGTATCGATCATGTACACTTCATCAGATGTCGGAATATCTGTGTCATAGAAAAAGATGCTGATTGGGCAGAAACCTAAAGGAATTTAATATTTTGTCGATATATAGTTAAGAGTAAAATACGCATGGATGCGGGATAGAGGAATGAAAAACCCTGTTGCGACAATGAAGTGTGGTAACAGGGTTTTATAGGTAGGAATATTATTGTGGGAAAAATCGTTTCAAAGGAAGAATTTAAGAAAGAAATTCGTCCGGCATTAAAAAAAGAAAATAAGAAAATAGTACTTTGTCATGGGGTATTTGATTTGATTCATCTGGGACACATCATTCATTTTGAACAAGCTAAAAAAATGGGAGATGCCTTGGTAGTGTCTGTGACATCTGAAAAGTTTGTCCGCAAAGGACCGGGGAGACCATATTTTGGCGATGAGATGCGTATGAAGTTTTTGGAGGCGATAGAGTATATAGATTATGTTATACTTTCGGAAGGGTATACGGTGGATGATATTGTGGAGGTGGTTGAGCCTGATATTTATGTGAAAGGCGAGGAATATAAAAGTGCTAAGGAGGATATCACCGGCAAGATTTCCGAAGAACAGGAAGTGGTTGAAAGACATGGCGGCAGAATAAGATTTACAACAGGTCAGGTATTCAGTTCAACAAAGTTAATTAACAAAGCGATGGCGGGATTGTCGGAAGATGTCATAAATTATATGGTTGATTTTAAATCGAGATACTCGATGACAGACGTTAAGCACTATGCAGAGAAAGCAGAAAAACTAAACGTTTTAGTTATTGGTGATATGATTGTTGACAGATATACTTACTGTGCGGTGCAGGGGATTATGAGTAAGGATATGGGTTACTCGGCGCGACTTGTCGGTACGGAGGATTTTTTTGGCGGCTCGGCAGCAGTGGCAAAGCACCTTTCGGATTTTGCAGGGAGTGTGACGCTGATGACAGTGATCGGAAGCGAAGAGGATATATGTTTGCGAATGGTTGATAGTTTTTCTGGCAGGGTCAATTTTGAACCGACATTCAGTGCAATGATTCCTACAATCGTCAAATGTAGATATCTGACACGGGATGGGAAACGGGATGAATACAGAAAGATATTTGCTGTTAATAATATACCCGAAAAGCCGGGATATGAAGAGAAAACGAGGAAAGTTTTCTTGCAGAAGTTGGAAAAATCAATAGAAAGCTATGATGCCGTGTTTCTGTGTGATTTCGGACATGGACTTATAGACAGAGATGTAATGGAACTAGTGCAGGAAAGGGCAAAATATCTGGTGCTGAATTGCCAGACCAATTCTGCCAACAAGGGAATGAATATTATCACAAAGTATCATCGGGCAGATGTATTTGCTTTAGATCAAAGAGAGTTAAACCTTGCATATCCGTCATATGATTTGGAAGAAAAGGAGAAGTTGGAAAGACTGGCAAAACATCTTAACGGAAACGGATGGCTCACCAGAGGTTCTATGGGAGCATATGATCTTTCAAATGGCAAGGACATTAATGAATGTCCCGCGTTTACATTATCGGTCAAGGATACCATAGGGGCGGGAGATGCATTTTTTTCGCTGGCGGGAATCTTTACAGCAGCGGGAGCGCCTGTAGAAATAGGAACTTTTATGGGAAATATCGGCGGAGCACTAGAGGCGAATATCGTTGGGAATAAGGAGTCTGTGGAGAAAGTGAATGCACTTAAGTTTGCAGTTACGCTCTTAAATGTGTAAAAGTTTGATATGGTTTGTAAGGAGACAGATAGAAACCCTGCGGAAGACAAAAATAAGGTAGGAAGAAAGTGTATGATATGGCAGAGAATATTAGAATGGATTCCCATAAGTTAATATATCATCCGGAAACAGTGGCAAGATGGCTGAAAGGGGAGAATATTTATCCGATTGAACTGGAAATTGGACTGACGAATGCGTGCAACCACAGATGTATATTTTGCGCAGTTGACTATACAGGCTATCAGCCATATCGGATAGATACAGAGATACTGCTGGGTAATCTAGAAGAACTTGCACCAAAAGGTTTAAAGAGCATTATCTATGCTGGAGAAGGGGAACCTTTTGCACATAAAGAGGCTTCGGTTATTATTAATAGAACGAAAGAACTAGGAATTGATGTGGCAGTATCTACTAACGGCGTACTGTTGACACCTGAAATGTCGAGAGAAATCTTGAATTCGTTGACATGGATTCGTTTCAGTATATCGGGGATCAAAAACAGCACTTATGATAAGATTCATCGTGGCAAGCAGGGAGATTTACAGAGGGTATTGTCAAATATGCAGGAAGCTGTAAAAGTAAAAAAGGATCAGCGGATGAAAACAACATTAGGAGTCCAGTTGCTGTTGCTTCCCGATAACAAGGATGAAGTTGTTGCGATGGGAAAAGAACTGCGAAAAATCGGAGTGGACTATTTTACTGTTAAACCGTTTTCGCAGCATCCACAGAGTCAACAGATTATACAGGTAGACTATAAAGAGATGCTTTTTCTGGAAAAGGAAGTGAAGGAACTAGAGACAGAAAAGTTTAAGATATATTTTAGAACCCATGCAATGAAGAAGCTGGAATGCATAAGAGACTACAAACATTGCTGGGCACTTCCCTTTATGGTGTATGTAGATGCAAAAGGGAATTTGTGGCCATGCATTGTATTTATGGGAAAAGATGAGATGAAGTATGGAAATCTCAATGAGGAGAGTTTTTGCGAGATTTGGGAAGGACAACGTAGAAGGCAAATAGCAGATTATTTTATGCATATGGACTTGGAAAAAAATTGCAGGGAGCTTTGCAGACTAGACGAGATGAATCGGTATCTGGATAAGCTGAAGTGTCCGGAGGGACATGTGAATTTTATATAATGAGGAAAGGGAAGCAGATATGACAGATAATAATACACCATATAGCCAATTAAAAATTTTTCATCATCCAGAAACTTTGAAACACTTGCAGAAAGGAGAGCGATGCACCCCGGTTTATATTAGAATTAAGCCTACTAATAAATGTGACCAAGATTGCTATTATTGTGTGTACAAACATGCTTTTGGAAATTTGGAAGATTATTGTCCGACAGATGAAATACCATATGATAAAATGATGGAAATTATTGAAGATATCATTGACATGGACGTAAAAGCAGTTACCTTTAGCGGGGGTGGAGAACCATTACTATATCCACACATAGTTGAGGTAATGGAAAAACTTTTGGCTGGCGGAGTTGACTTGTCGATGATTACAAATGCAAGTATGTTATGTGGGAAAAGGGCAGAAATATTAGCGCATGCAAAATGGGTAAGGATTTCTGCAGAATCAATTCGAGATAGTGAATATTGTCGATTGCGTGGAATAAAAGAAGGCGCATTTGAGAGGCTTTGCGATAATATTAAACAATTTGCAGCGATAAAGGAGGATACATGCCAGTTAGGAGTAAATATGGTTGTCGGTAAAGAAAATTACAATGAAGTAAGAGAAATGGCAGCGTTGATGAAAAGGTTAGGAGTCAATCATGTCAAATACGCTCCGTTACTTTCGAATGATACTGAGAAATACCATTATGAGTTCAAAGATAAAGTTTCAAAGGAATTGGCAAGGGCGCAAGAGGAATTGTCAGATGATAAGTTTCAAGTTATAGATTTGTATACAACGGCGTTTTCTAATAGCGTAATTTTCAAACGGAAATATAATAGATGCCCAATTAAAGAATTTATTTGCGTTATTGCTGCTAATTCAAAAGTTTACTATTGTCATGACAAGGCATATTTAAAGAATGGTGTTGTGGGAGATTTGACGCATCAATCTTTTAAGGAATGCTGGTATTCTGAGGCGGTAACAAAACAGTTTAAAGATTTTGATGCAATGAGAGACTGTCACCAGCATTGTGTTTATGACAGTAGAAATGAAATTATAAACGCTTTTTTGGATATAGATAAAAATCATCTTAATTTTGTATGATTTAAATTAGGAAAGGTTGGAAACAAAGGGTGATGATATATAGCGGTGTAAATATTGGGATAATTAGAAATTGTAATTTTCGATGCAGTATGTGTACGGCGGTAGAAACCCATAATAAAGATAAACGAATGAGCGTGGATATTATTCCAAAAGTTTCAAGGAAATGGATTTGAATATCCGGATAAAATTTTGAAGCAAATATTATTAAATATTACAAGATTTATAAAAATTAGAGAGAGTTTAGGAAAGGGACCTAAAGTCTATTTGAGTTTTTTGTTGTGCAAAGAATCAAGGAAAGATTTAATTTCATATATAAGGTTTATGAGGATGGGGGGTAGACGGTGTAATTATTTCAGAATTGAGCAATATGAAAAACCATGTTCCGATAATTAGAACGCGTTGTAAAAGAATAAACCGAAACGAATTAAATATTGATTATGATGGAAGTGCTTTATTATGTTGTGTCGATTTCGAACGAAAAATTATATTGGGAAATGTTTTAAACCCTAAATCAGTGAATGATTCTTTAAAGAGGTATCAAAGGATAAATAATTCGAGAAAGTTTGATTTGTTACCTCTAACATGCCAAACTTGTGATTATGTGTCGTCGAAGTCGTATTATAATTATTTACAGAGAAACGGTGGATTTATTCTATTGTTACAACGCCCTCACTGGCAGTTATATGGATTTCGTGACTATTTTTTTTACTTGATTCAGCAATACAAAAGCTATCGCAATATCAAAAAATAAGAGAATGAGGTTGTTAGGGTAAAATGATTAATGTTTGGAATAATGCGATATTGGATGATGAAATCAGAAAAGTCCAATGGGCGCTGCAAAACCGAAAAATAATGGAAGGTTCGGTGCTATTAGAGTTTGAAGAACGGTTAAAAGATATTTTGAAAGTTAGATATACAATAGGAGTTGCTAGCGGAAGCGCAGCATTGGCATTAGCTTTGATGGGAATTGGGCTAAAACCGGGGGATGAAGTCATAGTTCCAGATATAACATTTATTGCTACCGCCAATGCGCCTTATATGTTAGGCGCTAAAGTGATTTTAGCTCCAACATTGAAAAATGTACCATTGTTAGATATAGATGTTCTTGACGATTTAATTACCGATAGAACAAAAGCTATTATTCCTGTTTCATTAAATGGCAGATTAGTTGCAAGTAAAGAACTTGTGGAGCGATATGAAAAGCGTGGAATTTATATTATCGAAGATGCATGTCAGGCGTTTATGTCCAGTGATGAAAATGGGAGGGCAGGAACAAATGCGCATATAGGGTGTTTTTCTTTTGGAATTACCAAGACATTAACAACTGCTAAAGGAGGACTTGTAGTAACAAATGACGAGGAATTATTCAGGAAGATGAAACTGATTAAAATGCAGGGAATGGATTCTGTATTTGATGGTGATTACTTGTATCCGGGATTTAACTTCAAGCTTCCAGATATTTTAGCGGCAATTGGTCTGGCTCAGCTAAATCGTATACAGGAAAAGATGGATCATATGCGGCAGATCGATTGTATGTACCAAGAGGGATTGAGAGAAATAGAGGGTATTGAGTTTATACCGAGGGGGAGAGAGCTGTTATGGATGTCAGATATCCTATGCAAAAACAGAGTTAAAGTACAAACGTTGTTAAGGGAACACAATATTATGTGCAGACCGTTGTATAAGCCATTGCATTACGCAGCTTTTTTAGAATGTGAGGGTGAGTTTGAAAATGCTGTTGAATTGCAAAATAACGTCTTATATTTACCAAGTGGGCCAGATCAGGATTATGAAAATGTCGAGAGGACGATTCATGTATTGCAAAACGAGAAGTTGATATGATGCATTTGGGTAAAAGGAACAGAAAATGAAGTATTTAGTTTTGGGAGCCAATAGTTATATTGGAAGTTATATATATGACAATTTAAAAAAAGAAGGATATTCAGTTGTTGGTACGGCGCATTTGGGAAGCGACACTGAACTATATTCCTACGATATTGAATGTGATGATATATATAGTTTGCCAATTGATTGGCAAGCTGATAATAAAGTCGCAATCATATGTATTGCTGTTACGAATCTTAATATGTATGTGGACAATTATGATTTGGCATATTTGATATGTGTAACAAGAATGAAAAAGTTGGTAGATAGTTTAGTTAAGCAAGGGTTTTTTATTATTTATTTTTCCTCAGATAATGTCTATGACGGGTGTCGGGGGATGTATAAAGAAGATGATGAGCCGAATCCCATAAGTTTGTATGGAAAACTAAAAGCGGAGATGGAAACATGGCTTTTGGAGAAGTATGCCAATATTTGTATTTTGAGATTAGCTAAAACGGTTTGTCATAGAAAGCATAAAAAAAATTTGCTTGATGAGTGGAGTCGGCTTCAACGAAATGGGGAAAAAATATATTGTATTAAGGATAATATTTTATCGTTTGTTGCGTTGGAGGATGTTTATCGTGCATGTGTGATTGTTGCAAATGAGGGACTATGTGGATTATACAATATTTCTGGCGATCTGGCATTTTCTAGAAAACAATTAGCAATTCTTTTCTTTAAGATTGCAGGTAAGATGTGCGATATTGTTGAGTGTTCTTATAAGGAATTGGGATTTATAGATGCAAGGCCGCTTAATGTAAGTATGAGCAATGCTAAGTTTAAATGTTTGACCGGATATGAGTTTACGAAAATGGAAAAAGTCATACAGAGTTATATTAGAGAGGAAATGAACTAGCTAGATGTATGGAGAAGAAAAATGCAGACAAGAAAAATATCATGTACGTATTTAATGACACTGGGTTTGGAAGACAAAGCGGACATCAATGTGAACTGAAGGGTGTCTGATCGGCATGAAGAACTGGTTTATCACATTTTTGAGGGAGCTGAGGGTGAAAATACCTTTATGGATGGAAAAAGACGACAGCCTGTCATAAGTACGAAGCTTGTTCAAGTGCGTAATATCAATGTTATTTTAGAAGAAAACCATATTGAAAAAATTGACTTTATGGACATAGATGCGGAAGGATTTGATGAGAGAATAGTCTATTCCTTTAACTGGAAAAAATATCATCCTAGATGTGTCTTGATAGAATTATTGGGACAAAGGGATATAGAGGCAGTGATACAGACGCCGATTCATAAAAAAATGAAAGAGGAAGGCTATATTTTAAAGTGTTTTTACACTGTTACAGCATTGTATGTTAACACGGATAGTTTATAGGGAGGATTCTATGTATGTATTAGGCATTTCTGCATTATATCATGATTCAGCAGCCGCGTTGATTTGTGATGGAGAAATTGTTGCCGCGGCACAGGAAGAGCGATTCACAAGAATAAAGCACGATCCGTCTATTCCAGTGAATGCAATAGATTATTGTTTAAAAGCAGGAAAGGTTCATGTGGAAGATTTAGCAGGAGTCATATATTATGATAATCCATTTTTGACTTTAGGCAGATTTATACAGAATTTACGTTATGCAGGTGGGGATAACAGGGAGTTATTAGATTTTTCATTGAAACCACTTG
The DNA here is from genome assembly GCA_023663915.1 of Eubacterium sp. The sequence continues at coordinate 12,598 of JAMPGN010000001.1, forward strand.
TGAGCAAAAAGTTATGGATACATCATATGATAAGAGACAGAGTTGGACGGTTGGGGATAAAAGACAAGCTATATGTAGTAGAGCATCACATTTCTCATGCGGCATCAGCCTTTTTTCCATCACCCTATAAAAAGGCAGCAATTATTACTGTCGATGGCGTGGGGGAATATGCAACGACAACGATAGGCTATGGAGAGGAAAACAAGATAAAAATTTTGCAAGAAATAAATTATCCACATTCATTGGGATTACTGTATAGTGCTTTTACTTATTTTTGTGGATTTAAGGTGAATTCTGGTGATTATAAACTGATGGGATTAGCGCCTTATGGTGAACCGGTTTACTATCAATTAATTAAGGAAAAATTGATTGATATTAAGGAGGACGGTTCATATAGATTGAATTTAGAATATTTTGATTATCCGTATGGCAGAGCTATGACCAATGATAAGTTTTCCAAATTATTTGGTGGAGAGAGGAGAAAACCTGAAAGCATAATTACAAAAAGGGAGATGGATATGGCATCTTCTATTCAAAAAGTTGTAGAAGAAGTCATTCTATTAATGGCTCGCCATACAAAAAAAATATTGGGAGACAAAGTTGAAAATTTGGTTCTGGCAGGAGGTGTGGCATTAAATTGCGTTGCTAATGGTGTTCTGTATCGTGAAAAGATATTTAAAAATATTTGGATACAACCTGCCGCAGGGGATGCTGGAGGAGCGCTTGGTGCGGCGATGTTTTATTACTATCAACATTGTGGACGAGAGAGATATGCAGATGATATACATGATAAGCAAAAAGGTTCCTATCTGGGACCTAGGTTTGAAGATGAGTATATAGAAGATTATTTAAAAACAAAAGGATATGTATATCATCAATATGAATATGGGCAGTATTACTATCAGAAGATTGCAGAGTTGTTAGACCAACAAAAGGTGGTGGGATTATTTGAAGGGCGCATGGAGTATGGTCCTAGAGCATTAGGAAACCGTAGCATTATTGCTGATCCGCGTTCACCTCAAATGCAGTCAAAGCTGAATTTGAAAATAAAATATAGGGAATCTTTTAGACCATTTGCCCCCTCTGTTTTGGAAGAGGAGGTGGAAAATTATTTTGACGCGAATTTTAAGAATCCATATATGCTCTTTTGTGTGAATGTAAAAAATACAATTAGGAGAGAGTTTCAAGTTGAAGAAGAGTTAAAGATGTCGCAGGAAGATATGATTTCTGTTGTGAATAAAGTACGTTCAAGCATTCCGGCAGTGACTCATGTAGATTATTCGGCTAGAGTTCAGACAGTTAGTGAAGAAAATAATCCGACATATTATAAAATTATTAAAGCTTTTCAGCGACGGACAGGTTGCGGGTTGGTTATTAATACATCATATAATGTCAGGGGAGAACCGATTGTATGCACGCCGGAGGAGGCATATTCGTGTTTTATGCATACGGAAATGGATGTGTTGGTTTTAGGGCAGTATATTTTATATAAAGAAGAGCAGAAAGAATTAAATGATGGAGAAGAATGGAGAAAGCAATATGAACTTGATTAATGGAAATATTAGAGAATATTTATCTTTGTGGGCAAAAGAAAATGAGGATGCAAATGTTTTCCCCAAAATTTCTGATGAAGTAACGTCTTATTATATTACAAGAAATTCTAAACAATCCTATATAAAAGAATATGCTTTTGAAAACATGCAGGAATTAGCAAGCGAATTAGAAAGATATAGTGGATTACCGGAAAAATCTCAGCTACTGAAGAAAATGACTGTGGCAATATGTGAGAACAGATATAAAAGTTATTTTGAAGGTTATGGGAATGAAGGAGAAAGAAAATATGATGAAGGGATTGTTCGGGGAGATGAAGAAAAGGAATTGCCTGATTTCATTTATATTTTCTAAAAATAGCTTTATGGGCTGATAATATATTGGAGAAGGAAAAGAATGATTCATACATTTTACACATTAAAGAAGGAGTATCAAGATAAAAAAATATGTATATGGGATGTTAATGAAGATTCAATAGGTATGTTTGCAATGTTGGCTTTCAGAAGAATTGATATATTTGGATTTGTCACATCTCAGAAAGAATATGTTGGTGAAATATACATGAATCGACCAATACTTGACATTGAGCAGACTAATCAGGAAATGATTGTTTTGGTCTATGATTCAGTATTAAAAGAAATTATGGATAAACTGATAATGGATAATAGCAATATCACGTTTATTTATTGGTCGGATGCGTTAGCGATCAATGAACAATTGAGGAAGCAACCAGTTGTAATATATGGAATTGGGGCAGCAGCTGATAAACTTACAGAAGTGTTGAAAAGCGAAAATATAGATGTAGATTTATATTGTGTTACCAAAAAAACTCAAGTGTCTGACTATAGAGGGAAAAGAATAATAGAAGTTGCTGATTTAGAAAAATATAGAGATTGTGCAGTACTCATTGGAGCAGCGCGTTTTAACTCCAGATTTGAAATGTTGAACAATTTATCAAATTTTCAAGGTGATATATACCTGAAAATGGAGAATGTGAAATTTGGAAATCATATGGCCAATCTCAATTATTTGGGAGCAGGATTATTAGATATACCGGATATTATGTTGATGCAATATATTGATTTGGCAAGAAGGAGACACAGAAAAATATATTTATATGGATGCGAAAAAAATTTGCTTGCAGATTTAATAACGGATGTATTACGCATATATAACATTGGTATCGAAGGATATGTTTGTGAAAAGAAAGATGAAAGGAAGCACATACAAAGTATATATGATTTAGCTTATGAAAGTGTAGAAGATAAGTTAATTATTATATATGATGAATTTCCTCAACAGATAATTGAGGATAGAGCAAATATAGAGCTTGCAGGTTTTTCTTTAGAAAATGAAAACTATACAGCACTTCAGTGCTATACGTATTCCAATGACAAAATGATGTTAAAATGGAGGGAGTATCCGGATCCTTTAGTGGGACATAGCCAAATTATTACCAATGCAGCACCGGGATGGAAAATATACGGAACAGAAGAAGGAACAAAAATTGTTATCTTAGGCGGATCTACTTCCTCAGAATTGTATCATCCGGAAAATTGGGTAAGCAAATTATATTATCTATTATCTGATTATGGGTTTAACATAACAGTTTATAATGGGGCGCATCCGGGAAATGATATTGTAGCAGAGTTGTTGCGGTTTTTAAGAGACGGATATGTGTTACAACCTCAGATAGTAGTTAGTATGAGTGGTGTGAACAATATTTTTTGTAAAGAAGCAGATAATCAGTTTAATGAAAGAATATTAAATCAATGGATGCGGAATAGATCACCAAATGGAAAATATTGTAGTGGAATATATAGTGACGAGCCAGTGTATCAATTTTGGCTTAGAAATGTAAAGTTGCTAAAAATGGTAAGTGAATTTTACGGGGCGCAATTTTATTGTTTTCTCCAACCAATTAGCATGCTAATGGAGAATATGACTGTGTATGAAAGAAGTGTATTTGGTGAAAGGACAAGTCGAGCATACAAAGACAGTAAAAGTTTGCGAAATAGGGAATTTGGACAGTATATTGAGAGTGAGAATGAAAACTATATAAATATAGTAGATTTGCTGGATCATAAAGAGGGAATGTATTTGGATTCATGTCACTATACTGACAAAGCAAACGAGGTTATTGCGAAGAAAGTATATGAAATAATAGCGCCTGTTGTACGGGAATTTCAATAAAAAATGTAGAATATTTTTTGGAGGAGTGTATGTATTTTGCATATAAAAAACTGATAGACAATCTGAAATTGTATGAAAACATTATTATATATGGAATAGGGCAATATGCACATGAAATATACCCCGTTATAGTGAAATATGGATTAAAAGATAAAATCTTATGTTTTGTACAATCGCAGGATAACAACATTAAAATATTTGATGGAATATGCGTAAAAAATATAGCTTCACTTGATTGCGATATGAGAAAATCAGTTATTTTGATTGCAGTCAGTGAATTATATACGAATGAGTTAGTAGAGATATCATCAGCGTATGGTTTTCGCAATATAGTGAAATTGGTTGATTATGAGCTTAGTGAGCGGCAGTATAATGAGCAGTTTGAAGAACAATTTACTTACTTCCACACATTCGAAGAGTATTGTGAGGCGATAGCGGAATGGTATGTCGAAGAACATACAGAAGAATGCAGAAAGGGAATGATAGTGCAGAGGCTTTTGGATAGAAGTCGTGTAAATAAAGTGGATACAAATCAGATAGTGATGATATGTGGTCACTTTTCTTCAAGAACAGTTAAAATTGCGGGTGCATTGAAAAAGAAAAATATTGATGTTATTTTGTTAGATTACTCTTATCAGGAAACAGTATGGAATTCAAAAGAGGTAAATGATTTAGAAATACCCATACATAAGTGCAGGCGCATTGAGGAATTTTTATATATGCTCTTACAATTTACGCCTTTAGTATACTTTTTCGAACCTCGTTGGAGTGATTGTAAATGGGCAGCAATAGTGCTTAAGAATAAGAAATGTTTTGGAAAGATTGTGCTGGGATTATATGATGTAATGAATTATGAATATGTTGGGGTTGACGAAGAAAAATTACAAAATGAAAAATATGCTTTGGAGAATGCAGATGGAATTGTATGGAGATGGTTTGCCAAAGAATATTTAGAAGAAAAAGGTTTTCAATATAGTGGAAAATCCATTCAGTTCCCGGATTATTGCAAATATGTACACGAGCAAGAAAAGATTAATGATACAAATTCAGATATGGTTAAATTATGCCTTGTGGGAGGCAATGGCAATATGTATGTTGATTCACGAGAATACTCAACTGACTATTCGGACTTTGCTAGACTTGATGAGATATTGGACAAAATCGGCAATAGAAAAGACTGCTGTTTTCATTTTTATGCGGGTTGGTTAAGCGATAAGAATATTGAACGTTGTAAACAATATGAACGTGTCTATAATAATTTTAAGTTTTATATCGGAGTAGAACATGGACAGTTAGTACAAAAATTGGCGGAATATGACTATGGCTGTGAATTTTGGGGATATGAGAAAATGCCAGAACCACCGAAAAATATTCCGATGGGCAAATATTATGGGAGTATGTATCATGATTGTATTAGAAACGCGTTTTTTGATTATATAAGTGCAGGATTGGCTATAGTGACAACACAATCATCAAAATTATGGGATTTTCTTGCGCCTTATAATATTGTAATTAACATGGATCTTTATAATCTTGACATGAATTATCTAATAAAGGAAAAAAAACATTATAAAGAAATTGCAAAAACGTCCAGAAATGAATTGGATATCGATGTGAATATTACGAAGTTAATTCGCTTTTTTGGAGAGTTATGATGATAAAGAAAATGTATTTTCCGTGGAGTGATAACTGGTGGAAAGAGGGTACTATTGCGTGGTTTTGTGCTGGTGACTATGGCGCTTTATTTAGCGTGGATATAGGTAAGCAGACTTGTAGGTTAGTGTCCTATATACCCGAATGTCCGGTTATTAATTTCCGAATGTATCCGTATTGTATAAAATACAAAACCAAAGTTTTTTGTTTACCAAGTAAGGGACTGAATGTATGGTGCTATGATTTGATTACCCAAAGGTGGGAAAAGATAGTAATAGCAAATAAAGAACGAACAATTTGCGAGATGTTTTGCTATAATGATAATGCCAATGAAGTGTGGTTAAGGGAATTTGAATCTGGGAGAATATTGGGATTAAATTTAGAAAGAGGAGAAATAGATAAAGAGTACAGGATTTCTATGAATAATTGTGGCTTATGTGGGGAACACATTATGGGGCAACATGTGTTAGTAGAAAATGAAATCTATGTTGTTAACAGTAATAGAATTTATCGCATTAATCCTAAAACTGATGAGATTACGACATATCCATTGGTAGAAGTAAAAGCGGAATTATTTACAATTTGCTATGATGGATTAAATTTCTGGCTGAGTGGTTATTGTAAAGAAATATATATATGGAATGTGGAAAAAGGGATTATAAAAATAGTTTCTCAATTTCCGGAGAATTTTGGATTATATCTATACAACGACAATAGTCTGGTTGACAGTGAATCCTTTTTTAGTAACGGATTATCTTTTTTTGGGATGTCCATACCCATGAAAGATCATGTGTGGTTTATACCCGCTCAGGCTAACCAAATATTGTACATGAGCAAGCGAGATTATAGCATTCAAACGTTTGATGTTGGTGTGTATAAATATGAGAATGGTCATTCGGAGGGAAAGGAAGAGTATGTGGCAGAATATACGGTTCAGTATGTTGAGAAAGATAGGTATATTGGTATGTATTCTTTTAAAACACGTATGTCCTTTGAAATCGATACGGTTGAATTGTGTGTGAGACATTATGATTTTTTGTTTGATAATCAGACTATTTTGCAAATGGGGAGTAAATTCTGTAATGGACGAAAGGTGTTTATGGAAAATAATAAAAATCTAGAAATGGAAATGTTTTCTATGATGTTAAATTATAAGAAAGAGGAAAGTAATAATTTGGATTCAAGGATTGGACAATCTATCTATAATAAGTTAAAAGAAGTATAGAGTAGGGATGGGATTTTCTATGAAGATAACTATGGTTTTAGATTATATAAGAATAACTTATTTGTTCCTATTTTATATTAGGAAACAAAAATTGAAAATAAATGAAATTAAGAGATGGAAAAAGGCATTTATCCATTTTTCTTATAATATGAGAAAAACTTCTTCTGATTATGCAAGGCATTGGAGGGTAATAGAAGGTTTTGCGAAAAGTGATATAAGATTGATAAAAAAAGCACAGGGAGGGGTAAAAGGGCAAGCACCTATACTGATTTGTGTTATTTTTAATGAAATTGATAGGATGGGAGTTTTTTTAGAACATTATAGAAATATCGGTATCAAAAAATTTGCAATAATAGACAATGGTTCGACAGATGGTACGGTAGAATATTTGAAGCGGCAACCCGATGTAGAGCTGTTCCAGACAATGGATCAATTTGAATCAAGAATCAAAACAGGGTGGATAAATCGTATTATTAGTTTTTATGGCATCAAGCATTGGTATCTTGTTGTGGATGCAGATGAATTACTGGTATGGCAAAATGTTGAGGGGAGTTGCATTCGTGATGTTATCAGAAGTTTAAAGAAAGAAAAAATAACCCGTGCGCGAGCATTAATGATAGATATGTATCCCCGTGAGAGACGGTGGGATACTGATGAAAGCTTTCAAGAGGTTTTTGCTAAATGCAGATATTTTGATTATAATACATATTTTCATCGGAAAGAGGAGGAAGTATATTTTCTGAGTGGAGGACCAAGAAAAAGGAAATTGGGAATGGATATATGGCTAACAAAATATCCATTGTTTTGTTTGAAAGATGGAGAAATTATGGCGAGTCCGCATGCAGTTTATCCATTTGAAAATGAAAAGAAACCATGTTATTTGGCGCTGTTACATTATAAGTTTTTGACGAAAAATGATAAAAAAAGAGTGCGTGAAAACGCTCTGAGTGGGAATTATTCACGTGGTAGTTATGAATATAAAATGTATGTGCGGAATCAAGCGTTGAAGTCAGATTGCTTTGATTTCTATTATGAACAGTCAATGGAATATCAATCGTCGCAGAGTTTAGCAAAAGTAAAAGAGATTGACAAAATTCCATTGTAGTGTGCTGAGTAGGAGAATTGGTAATTTTGAATATATTATTTGTAACAGGAATGTTTGCCAAGAACAAAAGAGACACAGCATTAAGTGGAATGCCTAATGCGGTATATAAAAGTGCTGTCGGAATGCAATTAATTGGTCACAAGGTTCGTATATTAACCGTAGATAACAGAGATGCACGGTGGGTATATCGAGGAATACGGGTTGTTTCAGTTTGTGGAAAACATGGTTTGGCAGAAAAAAGTATTGTTAAAACATTATATTGTATTATACAAAGAGAGATTAACTTAGAAAAAGTTATTTGTAAGTTACATAAAGAAGAACCGATAGATATAATACAATATGTTGGCTGGTTTGGTATTGGGATGCTTCATTATTCAAATATTCCGGCTGTTATGAGAATATCATCATATACGAAAATCCAACTTTTCAATAACTATAATAAAAACACAAGATTCGTATTGGAAATGGTAGAATATTTGGCAGCTTTAAGAATGAATTATATATATGCGCCCAGTAGAATTATGGCGGAAGGAATGGAGAAGGATTTAGGGAAAAAGGTGGGAGTAATTGAAACTCCGTATTTACAAGAAAATTTCGGATGGAATGAGAAAATATGGTCAACTGAATTATATAATAAGAGATATATTTTCTTTTTTGGTCGGATGTCTGTGGATAAAGGTATTTTGGTTATCAAAGATATCATATATAGAGTTTTGGAAAAATATCCGAATATATATTTTGTATTTGCAGGTATCTCATGGGAGCATAATGGTATAATAATTGAGGAAGAATTATGCAAAGCAGCAAAGCAATATAAGGAAAGAGTGATCTTTTTGGGACTTTTGTCCAAAGATAAATTAATGCCAGTTATTAATAATGCAGAGATAATTCTTATGCCTTCATTAGCAGATAATTTTCCTAATGCCTGTGCAGAAGCAATGGCATTGGGAAAAATTGTAATAGGTACAGACGGAAGCAGCTTAGAACAATTTATCAAAGACGGATACAATGGTTATTTGGCAGAAATAGGTAATTCGAATAGTTTATTTTCTGTTTTGGAAAGAGTGTTCAGTTTGAACGAACAACAACGGGAAATAATTGCAGATAATGCACGGAAAAGGGTTAAGCGGCTTGATTTGGAAAGATATTCTCAAAAGATGGAATTGATATATAGTAAGATTATTGGTTTTAATAAAGAAAAAAGTTTGCGATAAAGGAATCATATGATATTGTTCGTGGGTGGGAAGATGTGCTGAAAGTCGCAGGGAATTTCCATGTGGTGATATGAGAATGGTTAAGCACCAGAAGATTTTTTGCAGGATGAGGGCAGAAAGGAAACCTGTAAGCGGATAATCCCTTTTGTGGTCAAGGCACTGATAAAAGGCGCTATAGAAGGTTTAATAAAAAGAGAAATATCAAAATGCTACGCCAGAAGTTGAAAAAAGGATTATTAGCAGGGCTGTCAACTATTGGAGGAGCTTTGGCAGGCGTTGCAGTTGTAGGAGTCAATCAGAAAAAAAGATTTTAGAGGAGAAAGACCATATGGAAGAAAAAGCGAATCCTCTCTTCAGCATTATAACGGTATGCTTAAATGCTGAAAAATCAATTCGATCAACAATGGAATCTGTATTAAGTCAGAAATGGGAAAATTTTGAGTATATTATTGTTGATGGAGTTTCCACAGATGCGACTCTTAATATTGTACAAGAGCTTGCAGGAGATGATAGACGGATACAATGGTATTCGGAACCGGACAGTGGGATATATAATGCTATGAATAAGGGAATCTGTCATGCAAAAGGTGATTTCCTGCTGTTTTTGAATGCTGGTGATGAGTTTCATAGTAATGATGTACTTGCGCAGGCGGCAGAAGTGGTTATAGGGGCGGATATTGTGATTGGCGACGTGGCATTTAAAACGGATTCTGGTCTGCACAAATCCACATACTCGGTAGGAGTGGAATTGCTTGAAAATTTAAAAAAAGGCAGGTGCGTCTGCCATCAAGTAGTTTTTGCTTCAAAACAGTGTTTAGGTAGTGGATTTGATGAAGATTTTATGTTTTGCGCAGATTACGACTGGCTCTGCCGCCAAGTCAATGCTGGGAAAAAAATTGTCAAGCTGGATGCTGTAGTTACGGATTTTGATATCCATGGAGTCACTTATCAGGTTCGTTATCAGAAACAGCATTGGAAAGAGTATTTTGAAGTGATACGCAGGAATTTTCCGCCAACTGGATTTAAGTATGGAGCCGAAGTCAGAGCTCTTTTTGTCCAGCAAAGGAAAGAACATATTTTGTATGAGTTCATGAACAGGTGGCTTTCATTAAAGCAAAGTGGAGTTGACCTTAGCAGTTTCTTTACGGATCAAGGAATAAATTCAATTGCAATTTATGGCATCCATCATATGGGGGAACGGCTATATGATGAATTGCGGAACAGTGAAGTAGAAGTTGTATATGCGGTTGACAGAAATTATAAAGAAGCGACATGGGAAATTCCGGTATTACATCCGGATAATGTATTACCGGCTGCTGATGCCGTTGTAATAACTCCGATATTTGATTTTTTGGAGATTAAGGATAAACTCTCTGAGAAACTTGACTGTCCGATGTTTTTTATAGAAGACGTTTTATTTTATGATTATAAGGAAATGGATGCCCACGGGTATAATTAGATTTCGGAGGGATTTCAATGGCATTGGAAGGCAGATATTTAAATATGATGAATCAATGGTTGATCTTAAAGCAGGAGGGGAAAGGTATTGACAGATACTTAAAGAAACATGGTTATAGTACGGTTGCGGTATATGGAATGGCAATATATGGGAGACATGTAATAAGAGAGTTACAGCAATCTGATGTTAAAATTATGTATGGCATTGACCGGAGAGTGATGGATGCATACATGAATATCGAGGTTATACAGCCAACAGAGGGAATGCCTCCGGTAGACCTCATTATCAATACAGCGCTCGGTGATCACACAAATATAAAAACGAACCTCGCTCAGTTGATCAATAGTCCGGTCGTGAGTCTTGAGGATATTATTTTTGAAAGTTACAATTGAGGGGGATATGATGGTAAAAGAAAAATGTGTTATCTGGGGAATGGGAAACGATTACGAAGGAATTATAAATCAGATTAACTTTGAAATATACAAAGGGAATATAGAGGTAGTAGCTGTTGTTTGTAGCCAAGAAGATAAATATTGTAGTTACAGGGATGGATTTCCAATTGTTTTGAAAGAAGAGTTAATGGAGTTAGACTTTGAATATGTGGTTGTTGCAAGCTCGATTTTTTATAAGGAAATAAAGGCAGAAGCTATCAAATTGGGGATATCGTTAAACAGAATAATAAATGGGCAAGTATTTAAACTACCACTATTTGATTTTAGATTATATTCTAGTCTTATTAAAAATCCAGTTACTATAATAACTGATGATTGTTGGGGAGGGTATGTATATCATTATTTGGGTTTGGAGTTTTCAAGTCCCTTGATCAACATGTTGTGGGATAAAAAAGAATACATTGAATTTATTACAGATCCTTTGTTTTATTTACAGACAGAGCTGACAATGGTACGTGAAGGCGACTTGAAATCTGGATTCTATCCAGTCGGTAAGTTGGGAAAAAACGGAAAATATGTTGAAATAAAGTTTATACATAATGCTGATTTTAATGAAGCAAAACAACAGTGGGATAGGCGGAAAAAGCGGATAAATAAGGACAATCTCTTTGTAAAGATGGGGTGTAGTATATCGGACTTAGATATTAAATATCAATTAAGTGTATTTGATGATTGTAAATATAATAAAATTCTTTTTTATAATGGCGATGAAGATATTATGGGTAAATGTAATACCAATCGCTTTATTTGGCAAGCGAAAAAAGCTGGACGAGTGAATAGCTTTTTTTACCCAAATTATATGAGGGGAAATTATATGTATGTAATAGATATATTGAAATTGCTAACAGGCGAAAAGAATTATTCAAGGGAGTAAAACGGGTGTATTCCTATAAATTATACACAAGTGGAGGGTAAATGGATATTCTTGAAAAATTTATTCACAGGGATTTTATAGAACGTGAATTGAAATTTAGTGAGTTTTATAGATATCTTGATAGATATAAAAGTACTGAGACTGAAGAAGTTCAAAGTACTGGTATTGAGAGAAATGAAAGCACAAAATTGAATTGTACTATTTGGCAGTTTTGGAATCAGGGATTAGAATATGCACCAGAATTAGTGAAAAAGTGTCATGAATCTGTATGCAGAAATATACCAAATGGTTTTAAAGTAGTATTATTGAGTAATAAAAACATTAGTGACTATATTCATCTGCCAGACTATATATGGGATAAATATGAAAAGGGGTATATTTCAACGACTCATTTATCAGATATTATTCGTTTGGAATTGCTTTGTACATATGGTGGCTGTTGGATTGATGCAACCGTTTTTTGCAGTGATATGATACCTCTGTATATGGTAGCGGGAAACATGTTTGTATTTAAATTACCTGCTGTTTTGAGTGCCTCTGTAGTGAAGATGTCTAATTGGTGGATATCTTCAGATAGGGCAAACAAACTTATTCATTTAACAAGGCAGATGCTTTATGAATATTGGAAACAGGAAACAGATGTTGGTAATTATTTTTTATTTCATATTATAATGTCTAAACTAATAGATGAAAATCCAGAGTGCGGAAGTATTTTTCATAAGATTCCCTATTTTAATAGTGGGAATGCACATGTTCTACAAGGAAAACTTGGGGCGCAATATAAGGAAGAAGAGTGGCAGATTATCAAGCATACTTCTTGTGTGCATAAGCTGACATACAAGAATAAATACCTGCAGGGGGATATATACAACTATTATAGTGCATTATTAACAGATGGATTATGATCAGTATAAAGTTTTGAAGGGAATGAATAGAGATGCAGGAGAAAATAGGCAGTATAATCTTAGATGATGAATTCTATAGTGGTGAGGATTTATATTCAGATGGCAGCATAGAGGATCGAATTTTAGATATATGTAAGCAGCAGAAGCAGGATGAAGTATTGCGGATGAGCAGTGAGTGGCCGATTTTATACCATTTGTCGGACATAAGGGAAAACCTTTTGGAATGGTATCCTTTTACGAAACAGGATGATGTTCTGGAAATTGGTGCCGGCTGTGGTGCAATAACGGGGCTTTTGAGTAGGAAAGCAAAATCTGTTACCTGTGTGGAATTATCGAAAAAAAGATCTTTGATTAATGCTTATAGGAATCAAAATTGCGATAATGTTACAATTATGCTTGGAAATTTTGAAGATATAAAATTGCAAAAGAAGTTTGATTATATTACCCTGATCGGCGTATGGGAGTATTCTGGATTATATGTAAAGGGGGATAATCCCTATTTAACAATGATAGAGAAATTAAAGAAATTTCTTAAAACGCATGGGAAGATTATTATAGCTATAGAGAATAAAGTGGGATTAAAATATTGGAATGGTGCGCCTGAAGACCATACAGGCAGGCTGTACAGTGGGATTAACGATTACATTGGTGAGAAAAACATTCGTACATTTTCAAGGCAGGAGATTATGGAACTGCTGCATGAGGCAGGCTTTACAAAATCAAGCTTCTATTATCCGATGCCCGATTATAAGCTGCCTGATACAATTTATTCGGATAACAGACTTCCGCAGACGGGTGATATACGTTGTTATAGAAGTGATTACAGTGCCTGCAGACTTTATAATTTTTATGATGCGACGGTATATGACCAAATCTGTAGGGATAATATGTTTTCCTATTTTGCCAATTCATTTTTAGTGGTATGCGGCGAAAGAGAAGAATATTGCGAATTTGCAAAGTATTCAAGGGAACGCAGAACCGAATTCAAAATTGCTACTGAAATCAGAAATGTAGATGGTAAGAAATACGTAGTAAAAAAGGCATTATGTGAAGAGGCATTGAGACATATTCTTGAGATGAAGGATATGGAAGAAAAATGGAATGGTATGTTACCAAATGTTTCATATATGGCAGGCGAACTGGTAAATAATGAATATATTGTTTCATATGTAGATGGGATAGATCTTGATTCCTATTTATATACATGGAGGAATGATGCAGCACATTTTATAGAACATGTACAGAATATCATAGGGAGTTATCTGACTCCGAATGAGAAAGATATGATAGATTTTGAGGGTACGAAAGAGTATGAAGCTGTATTCGGCAGTAATTATCCGCAAAAGGCCCGAAGTTTAAAGGTTACAAATATTGACTGTCTATTCTCAAATTTTAAGCTGACAGGAGATGGCAAGGTATATAATTTTGATTACGAATGGGTTTTTGAATTTCCTATTCCATATAAATATGTCTTGTGGAGGGCATTGAGGCAACTATATATTAAATATTTGGTATATCTTAAAAACCAGATTTCAGAGCGTGATTTTTTAGGGCGATTTGGGATTGACGAGGATAGTATGCTGATATTTGGAAAAATGGAGAAAAATTTTGCAGAATATGCATTCGGAAAAGATTATAGGGATAAATACTTGTCCAATTATAAAAAGAATGCTTTTATGCAAAGTATAAGATGGGTATAAAAGTAGAGTACTTGGATATTGACATGCGGATGAGGAGGAGTATGCTTTGGATAAGCGTGGAGCTGTAGATACAGTTATGGGTGGTGGTCATTGGAAAATGCCTAAAATTATAACTTTTTATCTGCCGCAATATCACAGGATACCGGAAAATGACCTCTGGTGGGGGGAGGGATTTACCGACTGGGACAGTGCAAGGACAGCAAAGCCATTATTCAGGGGGCATTATCAGCCAAGGCTGCCTCGCAATGGTTATTTTTATAATCTTTTAGACAAAGATACCATGCTATGGCAGGCAGGGCTGGCAAAAAAAGCGGGAATATACGGTTTTTGTATTTATCATTATTGGTTTGGAGATAAGCAGCTTCTTGAGAAACCTGCAGAAAACTTATTGAAGTGGAAAGATATTGATTTTCATTATTGTTTTTCGTGGGCAAATGAATCATGGATTGCGTCATGGAGCCGGTTAAAAGGAAACAGTTGGAATCAGAATGAGAGTGTTCATAACAGGAAGAATGCTGACGGCTGTTTGGCATTACAGAAATATGGCGGTAAAAATGAGTGGAAGGCACATTTTGAGTATCTGCTTCCTTTTTTCAAGGATGAAAGATATATCAAAAAAAATGGCAAACCAGTATTTATTATATATAGACCGCAGGATTTAAGGTGTTCTTCACAAATGATTTCATATTGGAATGAATTGGCAGTAAAAAATGGATTAAAGGGAATTTATTTTATTGGAACAAACAGTGATTCGTCACAGAAAAAAAAGATGGATGCGGCGTTATTATATGAACCTGTTTATTCTATATTTCATGCCGAAAAATTGCAGAGGTTATTTATAAAATACATGAAGATGATAAACAGTGCTCTTGGAAAAGCCGGATTTGAGATACCGAAAATTGTCAGCTACAAAATGGTATGGAAAATGATACTGAATAGGAAAGCGGACAATGACACTTATTATGGCGGATTTGTGGATTTTGATACATCGCCCCGAAAGGGCAGACATGGTTATGTGTTCCATGGAGCGTCGCCAAAGCGATTTAAAAAATATTTCTCTGGATTATATAATAAATCGGCAAAGGAAGGAAAAGATTTTGTATTCCTGACAGCATGGAATGAGTGGGGGGAAGGGGCATATTTAGAGCCTGACTGCAGATATGGATTCCAGTATCTGGCTGCAGTGAGAGATATAGTGAGAAAATGAGCGATGGAGCAGTGTCATAAGAAGCATAGTATACAACAGTGAGGGAAAATAACATGCTAAAATTTGAGTATATTGATACAATCAAGTACGAGATCGGAAAGCCTAGGGCAATGTTTCTGCTGGCAGACACGGATGCCATGGAAGGGAAACGCATAGCAGTATTCGGTACAGGGTTGGAAGCTTTTATAATTGAGCGGTATTTGGAAACACGGGGGCTTGAGACAGAATGCTTTGTCAACAATGATCCTAAAATGGAAGGACGAGTCCTGTGTGGGAGACCAGTCAAGGCGCCGGGAAAGATTTGGGGACAGGACTTCTTTGTTGTAATTGCGATGGGTAACCCCAGATACTTGAACGAGGTATTGTGGCAGATTAAGGTCCATGGGGAGAAAACATATGCTGTGGCATTGATGGAGACTTATCATGCGTTCACAGAAGATGGAAAACTGTCAAAGCTGCAGGAGCTTACCATGCGTACAATTAGCCGTATCCTTTGCGATGGCAGAGATATTATACAGGTCATACATCCCATCATCAATGTCGGACCGGGTGGAAACATAATGTTTCCGTTTGATGAACTTTGCTGGTCCACGACATGGATGCATCATCTGCTGCAATGGTTTTACGATAATTATAGTGAGAAGGATTCCGAAGGAAAGAAAACCATGCTCGAAATAGGACCGGGAAAAGGGCTTTTTTCTGCCGTTGTCCATAGCATGAACTCTGATATTCAAATAGAATGGCTGATGTTTGATATGGAAGAAAAGTCAGAGGAAGCTGTCGGGGGCAGGTATAATTGGTGGCCGGCTTCTATGTTTAAGACATATTATGGAATGATTGAGGAACCGGGCTATAGGATTAATAAGAAATTTGATATCATAGTAATGACCGAAGTCATGGAACATTTTTCAGCGAATCCCAAGGTGACTATATGCAAAATTGCGGATATGTTGAAGGAAAATGGAGAACTTTATTTATCGACTCCGGCATGGGGACACTTACCAATATATGATACATATGAGGATATTCCCGATTTTTCATCATTGGAAGAATATAAGGCGGCGTATATCGGACATTCCTATCAGTATACAAGAGGTGAATTGGAAGAGATTATGGATGAGTGTGGATTGAAAATCGAAAGATATGCGTTGACAGAAGGAAATAATCATAATTTGCTCGTAAAGCATAAATAGAAAAGGGCTTGTAGGGTGAGAAAATGAAAATCAATTGGATTAGAGTCGGTTATGATTTGCAGTATGTGATACTTAATCTATTTATAAACAGAGTGCCATGTTGGACAATACGTAAATTGGTTTATCAAAAATGTGGCTTGCGGATAGGAAAGGATGCCCGAATTGGAATCGGAACAACTGTAATTTGTCCAAGGGGGATCAAAATTGGTGATAGATCAGTCATTAATGAGAATTGTGTTTTAGATGGAAGGGGCGGATTAGTAATCGGACATGATACTTCTGTATCGATGTTCTCTAAGATGTTGTCTGCAACTCATAAACTGCATTCATCCCAATTTCAATATTTTACACAAAGGACAGTTGTAGGCAGTAATGTTTGGATAGGTACCTCAGCAGTAATTTTAGATGGTTCAAAAGTTGCTGATTACGCGGTAGTTGGTGCGAATGCAACGGTAAAGGGTGTAGTGAAAAGGAAGTCAGTGGTAGTAGGAAATCCGGCAAGGGAAATTCAGGAGCGAAGATTAGATAAAAGCTATCGCTTGGAGTATAAAGCCTATTTTAGATAGGAGGATAAAACTCAAAATGATTGTTTTATTAGAGCCCGTATGCAGTGCATGGATTCATGAAGAAGTAAATGCTGGTTTTTTACAACTAATAATGAATAATAGTTCTGATGAAGAAGTGACGTATATTGGTGAAAAAAACCATCTACATTGTATCAAAAAAATTTATGATAATCCGCAGGTTCATTTTATAGTATTGAGTCGGTTTATAGATTTTCATGCGGCGGATCTATATAAAAATTTATTTGAATACTTCAGATTATTATGCAGTGTCATGATAAGATGTAAACCAGATAAATTATTTGTATTATGTGGTTATCGACCGTGTATTTTAGCGGTAGAGTTAGTGTCTATTTTATTTAGAAATGTAGAAATAAATTTGATTGTTCATGGGATGATAGAAGAAAAAAAAGGGCATAAAAAATCCTATGATAAATTATTTAAAATAGGAAATTCATGTAAAAGATTACGTTTTGTGTCATATAGTCCTTATTGCACAGGTCGTTATTGGAATATAAAAGAGGATAAGTTTGTTTTTTTACATCATCCGTATGTGAAGAGCAGTCAGCATACGCCCGCATCAAGAAAAAGCAAAGAGTCTAAGATTATAATAGGAATCATTGGCGCATGCGCGAATGAAAAAGCTAAAAAATTGATTTCATTAGTTAATAAAAATGAGCTTATTAACGAATACGAATTTTGGGTTGCATCTAAATTTGGTAAGAAATTTAAGAATCTAAAAAATGTAAAAGTGTTAGATTTAGAGTTTGAAAGAAAAAATATTGAAAAAATAATGTGTAGTATGAATTATTTGCTTTTGCCGTATGGTAAGGATGAGTATATGTTGTCGGCATCGGGGGTTGTTTGGGATGCTGTGTCTAATAGAATTCCTTGCTTGATGTTAGATAGTAAATATTTTGCGTACTATATGCCATATAAAATTGGTTATCAGGCAGATAGTATAAAAGAGTTATGTGAAATTATATGTGACAGAATTCAAGAGGGCGGGGGCGGAAATGACACTTTCTTTGTTGGAATGGATCAGATAGATTGGGAGAATGAGAAAAAAATAAAATATCTACTGCAATAGTGGTATAATGAAAGAATGATGAGGGCAGTGTTAGAAGGCATGTATAGCAGATGGGAGGAAGAAAAATGGATACATCAAACTATTATAATAGAAAATATTATAATTGGCAAAAGTCGGTTGGGGAATTTGGAGGTAAAGCTAATTTATTTAAATTTGAAAAGTACATAGGAAAAACAAGTGATGTTCTTGATTTTGGATGCGGTGGAGGATATTTGCTTGCTAACATCAACACGCGGGGAAGAAAGATAGGGATTGAGGTAAATCCTGTAGCAAGGGCGGAGGCAGAGAAAAAAGGAATAGAATGTTTAGAAGATATAACGAAGGTTGATGATGCAAGTGTGGATGTTTTGATTTCTAATCATGCTTTAGAGCATGTGGATAATCCTTGTTTCTATATCAATGAATTTAAAAGGGTTATTAGACCAAATGGGAAAATTGTGTTATGTGTACCACATGAAACGAATGGAAAGGTAAATTATAATGATTCAAATATGCATTTGTATACATGGAGTCCGCAGAATTTATATAATTTATTGACTGTCAATGGATTTAAAGTAAATGAATGTCAAAGGCTGTGTCATGCATGGATACCAAATTGCAGGCAAATACAGGCATTAGTTGGATGGAATATCTTTCATAAGTTGTGCATTTTATATAGTAAAATGAAAAGGCAGTATCAGGTGATTGCGGTTGCCACAAAACGGAATCAGAGACGAAAATAGATTGATTGGGAGATAATATTTATAAAATGAGAAGAAAAGATAGAAATATTGTGGCTTTTTTTCCCTATTCCTTGTGTCAAACCTCGTATATTCACACTATGCAGGGTTTCCTTGAAAGCAAATATGAAGTGATAGATTATTCTGATTTGCTGGATGAGATATATGATTTAAGGGAGATTAAAAGTATATATCTAAATTGGGCTGAAAATGTATTTCAGGATAAAGATATCAGGCTGATAAAAAAGGCAAAAAGCTGTGGAGTAAAGATTGTATGGGTTTATCACAATAAAATTCCACATGATTCTGATAAAACAGATATGGCAATAAGGACTACCAGATTTCTGATCAAAATAAGCGATGTTATAATTGTCCATTCCCATCAAAGCATCGAAATTTTAAAACAATTTGAACCCAAATTGAAATATGAAAAAGTTAAATTTTTGGCGCATCCAGAATTTGTGGGCGATTACTTTGGATATGCGCAACCAGATGAAACACCGAGGAATAAAGAACGGTTCCTTTTTGCGTTTTATAGCCAGCTTAGACCTTACAAAAATATTGAAATTCTTATTAACGCTTTTAACCGGCTTGATAAATCATATGAATGTGAGTTGGTTATTGTGGGACAAGCTCCATCGAAAGAATATTTTAATTTACTGAAGGAGATGGCGCAGAATAATGACAAGATTACGCTTACTGCTCAGTATATAAATTCGCTGGAGATGGCTGCTTATTTGGAACAGGCAGATATACTGGTGTTACCGTATAGCTATAAAAGCGTAATGAATTCGGGAACTATGATTATGGCTTTTTCCTATAAAAGAACGGTTATTGTACCGGATATTTGTATGGCGAATGATTATGATGATTCTTTAATTTACAAATACACTTATGGCGATGAGGAGAATCATATCCATGAGTTACATAAGAAAATGGAGATGGCATATAAAGACGGAAAAGAACGGTGCCGGGAAAAAGGAGAAAAGTTATATCATATTGTAACGCAGGATAATGCAAAAAATAAAGTAAAAGAGGAATTGATTCGTATTGTATAGGGATTGAGGTATGATTTTATTTTTATGGATAGCCAGTTGTATTGTATGCGCACTTCTGGGGTGTTATTTTGGTGATAGGAAGATCAAGAAAAAAGTGAGACCAATACTCTGCAAAAAAACTGAGCGGCAGATGGCATCTGATTATAGAGCGGATTTATTATATAAATGGCTTGTTGCTGAAAAAAACAACATAAATATTTTATCTGTATTCAATAGTATTGAGACAGAGAATATAGGAATATATGGCTATGGGATTGTGGGAAAACAGTTAGCCAAGGAAATGAAAGATGCCCAAATTAAGATTACCTGTATGATTGACAGAAATGCACATAATATAGAATGTGATTATCCGATTTATACGTTAGATGATGAATTGCCGCAACTGGATATCATTATTGTTACCAGCATGAATTTGAATGAAATTAAGAATCATATGAAACAAGAAAACTGTAAAATAATTTTATTAAGAGACATGTTAGAATTAGCTATAGAACGAAAATGTGAGAACGCAGGAGAATGATTGGTATATATTGATATATGCAGATAATATTTGGATATTAGAAAAATAGAAATAAAATTAAGGCAAAAATATTATATAGACGCTGTGCAACGTCTTATGAAGAAATAGCACTGTTAGGGAAGGAATAAGCATGAATATATTATACTTGAACCTTTATGATGAACTTGGCGGGGCAGAGAAAATATGTAATTTATTATATCGTCAATCCTCGAACGGGGATAAACATTATCGTTTTGTATTAGCAGGAAACAAGAATAATGATAAAAATTCATATAGCTTATTTTCAATACATGTTTTTAAAGAAATCGAAAAAGATCTGATAGAATATGATTTATTAAAAAAAATAGTGAGAATATTGGCGTTGATGCGTATTGTGTGGATTATATTAGTGAAACGGATCGATGTGGTACATTTGCATAATACGCATGATTATTTAATCAGTTGTAGAGGGATAAAAGTACTTTTAAAGTTTGTGCCTGTCGTGTGGACGCTTCATGATATGTGGTCTATGACCGGAGGCTGTATGTATTCAGCCAAATGTACCAAATGGAAAGACGGATGCAGAAACTGTAAGAGTTTCTCAGTATATCCGGCGTTGGTCAATGAGTTGACAGAAAGATTCTATTTACAGAAGAAAGCGTTATTTACAGAGAACCATTTATATCGAGTATGTCCGTCAAAATGGCTTTATAACATGATAAAGGACAGTGGGATAGGGGTCAAAAATTTGCTCTGGATACCAAATGGTGTTGACATAGAAACTTTTCGGAGGATTGATAAGAAAACAGCGCGAAGGAAGCAGCATTTGAGCGAAAATAAAAAATATTTGTTATTTGTTGCTGCATCAATAAATAATATATTGAAAGGCATGAATTACTTATTAGATGCGGTTAAGATGCTTAATGATGTGAAGGATTTAGAGATTTTAGTTATAGGGAATACGAAGCATAAAATTTCAGCAGGCGGAATACCTGTTCATAGGCTGGGATATATTTCGGATGAAAAAGTATTAAATGAAATATATGCAGCAGCAGACTTATATATTCTTCCGAGCATAGCAGAGAATTTTCCGTGTACTACTTTAGAGGCTATGGCGTCGGGGACGCCGGTTGTTGCATTCATGGTTGGAGGCATTATTGAGCAATTGGATGAGGAATCGGGGTTTTTGGTAGGTGAGTCTGGTGAGTCTTTATCGAGGGAATTAGCAAGGAAGATTAGAATGGCATTATCAGATCAAGAAAGGTTAGGTGATATTTCGGAGAAGGCTTATAGAAGGAGCGTGAATTTATTCTCAGCTGATAGCATGAATGCTAAGTATAGAACTTTGTATAAAAAAGTCTTAAAGAAATATAGGAGTTTCAGATGAAAAAACTACTGTTGGTGAGACCATTTGCTAATGTCATGAATATAAGCACTTACAATTCGCAGGAAATAGGTTTGTGTAAAGCCTTCTGTCAGTCTGGCTTTGATTGTGATATTGTTTATTTTTCAAAGACAAATCATGAAGAGATAGTATATCGTGATGAAAAGCACAGAGTTAAAATGATATGGAGAAAGGGCGTTGTATTCGGAACTAGGGCAATTTATGTTGATTTTTTGAACCCGTTTAAGCTATGGAAATATGATATGATCATTTCCAATGAGTATGATCATATTATGAGTATCCTGCTGGCATTGCTTCATAGAAATGTATATATATATAATGGACCGTATTTTAATACATTTGAAGATGAGCAAAGAATGAAAGCCTATGATCTAATATCTGTACCAGTGTGTAATGCATTTGTAAAATGTATTTTTTCAAAATCAGATGATGCTACGACATTTTTGAGGAATAAAGGTTTGAAAAAAGTAGCAACTGTAGGAGTTGGACTGGATATTTCCAAATTTTCTAAAGAGGATAAAACTTGCGATCAAGCAATGATGAATGACCATGCAGGAACATATCATATCCTTTATGTGGGAACTGCGGAAAAAAGAAAACGTGTTGGGTTTATCATGAGGGTGTTCGAGGTTTTATGCGGTGAAAGGGAGGATGTACGGCTTATTGTTGTAGGCATAACAGATAAAAGGGAAATCAATCGCCTTTTAAGATCCATCGATGTTATTCATAGAGACCGTGTTTCTTTTTTAGGGAAAGTGGATAATCAGCGGATGGCGGATATATATCAAAAGGCAGATTGCCTTGTCTTGGCGTCTGATAAGGAAATATTCGGAATGGTGCTTCTTGAAGCGATGTATTTTAAAACGCCATGTATTGCAAAGAACGTTGCCGGTCCCAAAACGGTTATTGAGCATCAAGTAAATGGAATTTTGGAGACAGACTATAATGTTGAGAAGTGGAAAGAGGATATTGAATATTTGTTGGATAATCCGGATGTGAGAGTCGGCATGGGGGAAAATGCCTATCATAAAGTAATGTCTGAGTTTACTTGGAGTAAAATAGCGTGTAAAATGTTAAATAAATAAAATATAAATTAAGGAGGCAGAAAATGAAAAAAGGATTTGGTGGAGTATTATCAACATTGGCAGGAATGGCAGCCGGAGCTGTAGCAGGAGGTGTGTCGGCAGGATCGATCTCATCGAAGAAAATCAAAAAAATGTCAGACGGAGCGGCAAAAGTCCATGTGCTGTATATGGCATTTGATCAATGGCTTCATGTGCGTCAGGAAGGCAAAACGCTGGTAGAATATTTTGAAAAGCAGGGATATAAAACGGTTGCAATATACGGTATGAAAGAGCTGGGAGAGCGCCTGTATGATGAGTTGCAAGGCTCCGATATTACAGTAAAATACATCATTGATAAGAATGCAGATTCGATTTATGCAGATGTAGATGTGATAACTCCGGACGAGGAATTGGAGCCAGTAGATGTGATTGTTGTAACCGCTATTTATTTCTTTGATGAGATTGAAGAGATGTTGAGCGAGAAGGTGGATTATCCAATTGTTTCCTTGGAAGATATTTTATACGAAGTATAAGCTGTAGGAAAATACGGAAATAGGGTGATGGAGGAAACATATTTTGAAGAAAAGCATTTTAGCTGCCGGATTTTCGGGCATGGTTGGAATTGTGGCTGGGGTTACTCTGCAAAAAAGAAAAAGCAGTAAACTGACAGGTACATATCGGGCGATGGCAAGTAAAAATATGGACATTCTCACCCTATTTAATCAATGGATTATTTTAAAACATAAAAATGTCCGTTTTGCTGAATATTTCGATAAGTATCAGTATCAATCCATAGCTATATATGGCATGAGTTTCGTGGGACAGCGGCTGATGGATGAATTGAAAGATTCTTCTGTAGAAATAAGATATGTTGTCGATAAAAATGCGGCGTATGTGCATAGCGATCTGCAGATTTTCAGACCGGAGGACGATCTGCCGCCAGTGGATGCGATCATAATCACGCCATTGACTTTTTATAAGGAGATAAAGGAACAGCTGGAGCATAAGGTGAACTGTCCTCTTATTTCAATTGAAGACTTAATGTATGAACTCTGATATAACATTAGTTTTGGCAACCCGAAAGGAACACGGAAATGATTATTTACGGTGCTGGAAATAGAGGACAAGCTCTCTATAAAAAATGCAAGGAAACAAAAACTAAGATAGATGGATTCATTGATAAAAGAGCAAATGAGATTGATAATTCTATATTTGGCGAAAATGTTAAGATATTAACCATTAATGAAGCAATTGCACATGGGTGGCAGGAGAAAACAGTAATGATAAGCCCTGTTATATGTGATGCTATAGTATGTGAATTACAGAATCTTGGATTTCAAGATATTATATGCTTAAATGATATCATGGAATGTGCCTCACCTTATTATACACCTGTCAAAGAAGAAGAGGGAGATTTTTGCCATGCAGTTCCATTTAATCATTACGAATCACCATATGCTGATCTGGCATTAGTTAGAAAAAATAAAGATCAAATATATAATATCAACAAGGAAATGAATATCAATTTTGATATAGAAGGTCAAATAAACCTGTTAAATCGGATGTCCGAAATTCCGTTGCTCAATTGGTCTGCAACAAAGGCAGATAACGGTTTCAGATATTATTTTGATAATATTTGGTTTGGCTTTTCTGATGCAGCTGCTCTGTATGGCATGATAATGCTAAATAAGCCAAAGCATATCATAGAAATCGGTTCCGGCTTTTCTACTTCGGTAATTCTTGATACCAATGAATATTGTTTTAACAATGAAATTAATATCGAATGCATTGAACCACGCCCAAAGAGACTGAAAGACTTATTAAAAGAAAGTGATAATATTGTAATCCACGAAAATGATTTACAAGAAATGTCATTAGACCTATTCAGTAAATTACAGCAAAATGATATTTTATTTATTGATTCATCACATGTGATCAAAACCGGCTCTGACGTTTCATATGAGTTGTTTGAAATACTGCCTATGCTCCCTAAAGGGGTATATATACATTTTCATGATATATTTTGGCCATTTGAATATCCTATGAAATGGTTGACGGAAGGTCGTGCTTATAATGAGCAGTGGATATTGCGCGCACTTTTAACAGACAGTACCGCGTATAAAGTAACGCTATTTGGTCATCAATTACAATGTCTTGCAGAAGCAGGTATTATACTGCATATTAATCCAATATATGGTTTGAGTTCAATATGGATAGAAAAACTGTAACTATTCAATACATGTCGAAGCAGTTATGAGTTCTAAATGTGAGGCGAAGACAACTTATGAATATTTTAGATTTGCTGTATTATATCAGAAATCAGGAAGACGTGTATTGGGACATCGGCAAAAGAGTAAAGTACGAGGATGCCATTAATAGAATAATGCCGTGTTACTTTAGGGCATTTCCGTGTAAAGCACTGCAAAAACAAAGTAGAAAACAAAAAGTAATCGTTTCGCTTACTACAATACCTTCAAGAATTGATAAAGTCTGGATTCCGATCGAGTGTATGATGCGGCAATCCCATAAACCTGATGAAATCATACTATGGCTCGGAGAAGAATTTAAAAATATGGAATTGCCTCAAACATTAAGGGAATTACAGGCGAAAGGGCTAAATATAAGGTGGTGTAAGGATGTCGGTGTGCATACAAAATATTATTATGTCCTAAAGGAGTACAAGGATGCCTATGTAATTACCATCGACGATGATATGTATTACGGAACGGGTTTGATCAAGGATTTATTGCGGACGGCGCATAAATATCCCGGCTGCGTATGCGCAAGATGGGTGTGGCAGCTCAGATATTCGTTACATAACCGGATGTATGAAAGCACCAGATTTAATTCTTTTGTCTTGCGGAATGATAAGGTTATGCCTTCACATGAATTGCTGGCATTGGGGGTAGGCGGCGTCCTATACCCGCCCGGATTGTTAGAAAAGGAATTATTTGAGTTAGATAAAGCAAGGGAACTTGCTAGAAACGCTGATGATATATGGCTTAAGGCAGTTGAAATAATAAATGGCGTGAAGGTTGCAAAGGTGGAAGAAAAGTTTGCGCCTGATGTTATTGTGTCAGAGACACAGGAGGTGGCTTTGAGCCACCAGAATGTTGGACAGAACAATAATCAGAAATATCTTCAAATTGTATTTGATCATTACAATCTCTGGGAATTGATCTGAGGCAAAAATTAATATAACTGATACCTCACGTAATTGATCAGATGAACATAGTCTTCATTTGTAATGTCAGGAAAAATATCAATATTTAAGCGCTCCAGATCAGGGCGCACTTCGGTATGTAACGTGTTAAGCAAAGCTAAGACCAGCTTGTTTTCTTGCCGTGTACAGTAGTCTGAAAGATGTATGACCGGTTTGCCACAGAGGGTGGCATCGTGGATTTTTTGAGAGTCGGACACAACAAAATTCTTTGGCAGGAATCCATTTTGTGCAAGAAACTTATACAGCTCTCTCGCAATTTCGCCCGCGCCATAGAGTGAGAAATTGGAATCATTTAAATAGGACAATAATTTGTCAAAGGTTTTTTTGCCAAGGGAGTCATCCACAACGCTTGGCAGATTGAGGGCAGATAATGCCGTGGGAGTTATGAAAGTATGTCCTTGTTCTAACAGGTATGCTATAATTTGATTGTGCGTCGCAAACTCAGCATCGTTCCAGTAGGACGGATGACCTTGGAGAATGAAGTAGGGATAATTTTTAATAGGATTGTAGTTTTCAAGGAAATATACAAAATCTGGAAGACCGGTCTTGATTTCGTAATTGCATCTCATCAGCATTTTTTTGGCGGATGAATTATAGGATGCATCTACTGCAAAAAGGTAATTTTCTATTTCGGAACAGGTATTTGTAAGAGCTTTCATAGTGGTTTCAGTGCTATTGTTATGTGGTGAGCCGAAAGTTTTCGCATCAAAACCCAGATGTTCTTTCATTAATTTCTGGGTGGTGGTCAAAGAATAAACCTGCGCTTCATAGGAAGCGGTAGAGAATTCTTCTTCCGTATGAAAATATCCGTGATTCCAAAGTTCGATATTCTGTCTGGACCAACTGATGAGCGTGCTTATATAGTTTGGATCATGGAAGTTAAGGCTTTTTCCAATCAGACCAAAAGAGCAGGGGATATGGTTTGCAATGGAATAATCAGCAGTGCGTTTAAAGCTCTGGAAGGTTTCCAGTGATAAATCATCGTATTTTAAAATGATGTATGCCATATTATGAGTATCATGCCTTTCTTCAGATGAGTTACTAACATTTTATATTAGGAAAGAGCGGCAAGTCAATGAAAATATTCTTGGGAGGTCAATACTTTGCAGCCTGAAATCAGCGTAATTGTGCCCATATATAATTGTGAAAAATATTTAGCAGAGTGCCTTGATAGTATTGTGAACCAAACCAAAAAGGAATTGGAAATCATTCTTATTGATGATGGGTCTGCAGATACATCGGGAAAGATATGCGATGATTATGCATATAGAGATGATAGAATCAAAGTAATACATTCAGAAAATTGCGGACTTGTAGAGACGAGAAAAAAGGGGGTTTCAGTCAGCAAGGGTAAATACATAGCTTATGTGGACGCTGATGATTGGATTGAACCGGACATGTATGAAGAACTATACAAGGCTGTGACAGATGGCGATTGCGATATGGTGGCAGCAGGGCTTTATAGGCAGTTTGATGATAGAAAACAGAGCGTTACCAATACAATTAAGCCGGGCATGTACGATAGAGACGGAATCGTGCGCAGTATTATGCCTAAAATGCTCTTTAATGGAATTTATTATCAGATGGGCGTCAGACCTAATTTGGTAAATAAACTATTTCGGCGTGAGCTTATTTATCAGGAGCAGATGGATGTACCGGCTGGAATAACAAACGGCGAGGACACTGCAGTGACATATAGTTGCATTATGCGTGCGGAGCGGATATTTTTGTCAGATCAAATATACTATCATTACAGGCAGCATAGTGAGGCGATGACTAAGACGAAAAGCAGCGCGGAGGACATAGACAATTTAAAAGTATTGTACAGCCATTTGAAGCAAAAGCTGTGTTTGGACGGATATGAAGACATTATGGCGCCACAGATAAACACATATATTTCGAATATGCTTGTGCAGAGATGTCTTGAAATATATGACAGGAAGGGGGAAATTTTCTCGGCATTTGGCGGCATTGAACCAGATAGCAGGATAGCCGTTTACGGGGCAGGTAATTTTGGCAGACAAGTATGTGGATATGCAGCTGCCAAATTAGCAGATGTGGTCTGGGTGGATGAAAAATATGATTTTTATCAGGCGCAAGGCATGAGCGTTGGATCGATTGATGTACTTGCGGACGAAAATGTTGATTATGTAGTGATCGCTATCATTGATGAAAGCGTGGCAGGAGAGGTCAAAAATAAGCTTTGCCATAGTGGGATCGCAAGCGGGAAAATTCGGTGGCTGGACTTAGAATATATCGCTTCCACTGAAAAATTGCTCTCCATTGGAATGGTATGATGAGGAGGAAACGGCAGGATGTTTTCTTTGGATATGCTGAAGGACAGCATGGTAATAATCTATGGAGCGGGCGGGGTGGCGACTCAGTTTATCAAGTTGATACAAGGCAGAGTCACTGACTGTAAGATTGCAGTGTCCGAAAGGCAGTCCGGTGTGCGGGAACTGCTTGGTATCAGGATATATGGAATTGAAGAGCTGAGAGACTATCGGGAGACGGCTGTAGTCATCGTTGCGACAACACCGTCCAATCAGAGCGAGATATACAGCAGTCTCAAGGAAATGAATTTTAAGAATATTTATACAGTTGATGATGTGATGGATTGTGTGTACGCAGATTTTTATGCGCAGCCTGTCGTAAATAATAAGATTTTTTTATCGAATTTTCAAGGAAAGGGCTATGGGTGCAATCCTAAATATATAACAGAAGCGCTACTATGCTATCATGATTTGGATATTGTATGGGCGACAGATAGTGCTTGCGAAAGCTTTCCGGAAGGTGTCAGGACGGTAAAGTATGATTCTTTTGATCACTACAAAGAGTTGGCAACAGCCCGGATATGGGTTGACAATCGACATAAGAGTTATCTGTCCAGAAAGAGGGAAGGACAGTATTACATACAGACATGGCACGGGTGTGGACCGACTAAGATAATAGATTATGATGCAGATAACCTTTCGGTCAGTTACTTGGAGACTGTAGACCATGATGCTTCCATGATCGATTTGTGCCTGAGCGGCAATGAATTTACTGCCAGACAGTTTCAGAGGGCATTCGGCTATAGTGGGGAAGTGGCGGAGTATGGGTTTCCGAGAAATGACATATTCTTTCAAGGCGCAGACAGAGCAGCTATTATGAGAAAGTTAGGAATAACCAGTGAAAAAAGGGTTCTATTATATGCGCCGACATTTAGGAATGATCTTAAAGTCATCAAAGACGGGTTAAACTTGGACAGAATGCTCAAAGTCTTACAGGAAAGGGATGGGAAAGCGTATGTGGCGCTGGAGCGGCAGCATCCCGATATATGCCATGCGGGAGGAGGTCAAGCAGCTTCAGGGGCTATCATAGATGTTTCGGAATATGATGATGTTCAGGAGCTGATGTATGTGGCGGATATTCTGGTCACAGATTATTCGTCTGTTATGTGGGATTTTTCCTTGCAGAGAAAACCAGTATTTCTGTATCATACGGATGCGGAGGCTTATGAGAAGGAAAGAGGTTATTATCTTTCTTTCTCGGAATACCCTTATATCGAGGTAACGTCTAACGATGAACTGGCGGAGGCATTCATGAAATATGACGAAAAAAGTTATCTGGATCATCTGGATAATTTTTTCCAAGAGTATGTTCCGTATGACAGGGGAATAGCGGCGGAGAAGACGGTTGAAAAAATTATGGAGATAATAGCTGATGGAAAGTGAAGATTATGTCAAAAAACTTTCGGTAATAGTTCCGGTATATAATTCCGAAAAATATTTGGGAGAATGCATTAACAGTATCATGGCGCAAACGGCAGAGGATATGGAGCTCATATTGGTGGATGATGGCTCGACAGATACAAGCGGCTTGATTTGTGATGAATATTCGAGCCGGTATGATAATATCAGAGTGTTTCATATTGACAATTGTGGGCAGAGTTATGCAAGAAATATAGGAGTAATTCATGCGCAGGGAGAGTATGTGGGTTTCGTTGACAGTGACGACTGGATCGATGTGGATATGTATAGGTATATGCTTGATTATGCCGTGAGAAATTCGTTAGATATGGTTTGCTGTGGGTTTGTGTATGAAAAAAAGGGGAAATCACAGCGGAAGTATAATAGGATGGCGCCAAGAGTATATGATTATGATGCAATACAGCATGAGATTCTTCCCAAGGCGCTGGCGTTTGGAACAGATTATGCAAGAGACAGGGCAATAGAACCGCATGTTTGGGATAAATTGTATAAGAACAGCATAATTCGGAAAGCATTGTCGGAGATAGATGAAACGATATATTTGGGCGAGGATGCAGTTACTCTAATGAAATGCCTTCTGCTATGCAATCGGCTGGGCGTAGTAGATAAATGTTTTTACCATTATAGGATTCATGATGGCTCAATCTGTCGTGGAAATGATTTGAGGATTATATCCTCTTTTTCTGCCGTGCTGAACAGTCTGCTTGCTATGGATCGCGGGACAACAACAATTTATCATCAAGTAAGGTATTATGCCATTTATGCATTTAATATGTTGATGCGGATAGGCTTGAATGTAAAATGCGAGAAGTTCTGGCTCTTTCCGTTTGAAGATTTTGAGAAGGAAATGTCCATCGCAATCTATGGAGCGGGAAACGTTGGAACCTGCTATTATCAGCAATTGAATGAAAGCGGCTATTTTCGCATAGTCGATGTTTTTGATTCTAAGCCGCCATCAGAAATGATAAAGGGACCGGATGAACTTGATAAAACAAAATATGACAAAATAGTGGTAGCAGTTGATGAAGAGGAAACGGCGCAGGCAATCAAACAGTCATTGCTTAAGCGGGGAATACCAGAGGAGCTGATATACTGGAAAAAACCAAGGTGGGTAAGAGACACATTTCGGTTTGGATTTTGATATGTATTTCAGAAAGTGGGGAGGACGAATAGGTTGATATTGCAAAAGTTTACATCTTCTGATTTGGTGGCAATTAGGAATAAAACAATCTGTTGTGTTGAAAAGTCACAGTCTTACATGAAGGAGTTATTTGCCCGGTTTGATTTGTCAGCACATTCGATTTTGGTGGTAGACAGCAATAAGCGGAATAGGGGAGCGTTTGTATGTGCCGGTCGAGAGATTGAGGTGTTTGATTTAGATTACTTGAAGAAAGTGGATTGGCGTGATACAGCATTATTAATTACCAGTGACTATTATAGGGAAGCATATGAAAAGGTTGAAGCCGTTCTTGCTGCGGGAGTATTGGAGAAAACTGACACTGTGGATTCTGACATTACGAAGCCGAACAGTTTGATCGTATATTACTTTGCGAATCAAGAGACAGAATATGAGGAATATTATCGGGGAATGTATGAAGAATGTCCGCTGGAAAATAAAATTATTTTCCGAAGCGGTCCCCATGCCTCGGCATATATTAAGGGAATGGACTTTTCAGATAATGCCAGAGCATTATTTGAGTACATGTTGGCACATGGGTATAACGAAAAATATGAACTGATCTGGCTGGTGAAAAACCCTGCTGAGTTTGTGCAGCATAAGGCAAAGAATGTGAGGTTTCTTTCTTTTGACTGGTCGGTGTCTTCGGATGAAGATGAAAGGAATGCATACTACGAAGTTTTATGTCTGGCAAAATACATATTCTTTACCGATGCATATGGATTTGCTCGAAATTGCAGGAGCGACCAGATAAGGATTCAGCTTTGGCATGGCTGCGGGTATAAGACGCGCGTTAATTTTTCCAGATGTGAGAAGCGGTACGAGTATATGACGGTAATAAGTGACGCATATGCAGAAGTCTATGCAGGAGCGTTTGGATTAAGAAGAGACCAGATGCTTGTCACAGGATATGCCAAGCAGGATTGGTTGTTTTATCCGATTAAGGATATGTGCGAGACAATTGGCATACCACGGTTCGATAAGTACATATTTTGGCTGCCGACCTTTCGGATGGCAAAGAAGGGACTTAACAATTTAAACGAGTATTCTTTTGATAATCAGACGGGGCTTCCTATTGTTGGGACATTTGAAGAATTGGGAGCGTTAAATGATATATTGGAGAAAAATAATGTGGGATTGGTTGTTAAGCTGCATCCCTTTCAGGATAAAAGCAAGATTTCTGAGATTAATATGAGCAATATTGTCATGATCAATAATGATATATTGGTGGAGAAAGATATACAGATCAATCAATTGTTAGGAAATGCGGATGCGCTCATAAGTGATTATTCTTCGGTGGCGGTGGATTATATGTTGTGCTCCCGTCCGATAGCTTTTACATTGGATGACGTGGAAGAATATGAGAACAGCAGGGGATTTTTCTTTGACGATATCCATGAATGGCTGCCCGGAAAAGAAGTGTATGATTTCAATGATTTTCTTGTCTTCATTCAAGAAGTTATAGACGGAGTAGACAGTACGGAAAATAAGAGAAAACGGTTACAGGCAAAGATGCATAAATATGGTGATGATAAAAGCAGCCAAAGGATATTGGAAGCACTTAATGTGTAGTTCATAGTGTTGGAATTGCGCTTGGAAAAGACATGATAACGGGGGTATGACATGGCACGGGTAATTACATATGGAACATTTGATTTATTCCATGAAGGACATTACAAATTGTTACAGCGGGCTAAGCAGTTGGGAGATTATTTAATTGTCGGTGTCACGACGGAGGAATACGATCAGGCAAGGGGAAAACTCAATGTGGTTGATACTTTGATGACGAGAATTGAGAACGTTAAGAAGACGGGCTTTGCAGATGAAATTATTGTTGAGCAGTCTGAAGGGCAGAAATTCAAGGATATTCAAAGATATAACATAGATATATTTGCGATAGGTTCGGATTGGACAGGCAAGTTTGACTATTTGAATGATTATTGTCAGGTGGTATATCTGGATCGGACAAAAAATATATCCAGTACAATGCTTAGGACACAGAAGAAGCGTATTCAGAGGATCGGGATTATAGGAACAGGTCGAATAGCCAATCGTTTCATGCCAGAGGCAGCTCTTGTGAGTGGTGTTAATACACAGAGTGTATATAATCCTCATTATGAAAGCGCAGAACGCTTTGCCAAACAGTGGAAGATTGATGCGTATAGCGATATAGAGCCCTTTCTTCGTTCTGCTGATATCATATATATTGCTTCGCCGCATCAGACTCATTATGCTTACATCAAACAAGCATTAGAGCACGGCAAGCATGTATTGTGTGAAAAGCCGATGTGTCTGGAGGGGGCACAGGTGGAGGAATTATATGATTATGCAAAATCAAAGAATTTAATTTTGTTTGAGGGAATAAAGACTGCATATTGTCCGGGTTTTATGAAACTTCTAGGGATAGCATGCAGTGGAATCATAGGAAATATAAGAAACGTGGAGGCGTGTTTTACAAAACTGGAAAAAAAAGATAGCAGGGAATTGACAGACCCTCAATATGGAGGAAGTTTTTTTGAACTTGGAAGCTATTGTATGCTTCCGATATTTAAGCTCTTAGGACATGCTTATGAAGAGATACGATTTGACTCAATTAGGAACGAAAATGGGATAGACATTTATACACAAGCGCATTTTAGGTTTCCTAACAGTTTAGCTACAGCGACTTGCGGACTTGGGGTGAAGTCAGAAGGGAAACTCCTTATTTCGGGTACAAAAGGCTATATCGTTGTGGAAGCGCCTTGGTGGAAAACCAGCTATTTTGAAGTGCATTATGAAGATGCTAACGAGACGGAGCGGTTTTCAGAAAGATTCTTGGGGGATGGACTAAGATATGAGATAAGTGATCTGCTTTCTATGATAAATGGAGAGGCTGGCAGGGATTTTAAACTTACTCACAAAGATTCACAGGCAATGGCAACCGTTATGGATAAGTTCTCTGCTGCAAAAATAAGGGAACTCAAAAAGAGATAAAGATTGTCTAAATGGTAAAAATCCATTATACTAATGATGAATATGATTAGTATAGTGGGTTTTTATTACAAAGGAAATAAAGAAGGTGCCAAATGAACTTCGAACTAATGGCTTCCATGATGTGTGCCAATTACGGCAATCTGGAAAAAGAAGTACGGGACTTAGAAGCGGGCGGGATCGATTCCTTCCATATAGATATTATGGACGGGCGCTACGTGCCTAATTTTGCCATGTCCTTAAACGATATGGCTTATATTGCATCGGCGACGAAGAAACCACTGGACGTACATCTGATGGTGGAACATCCTAATCATACGGTGGGACTGTTTATAGATCGTCTGCGGAAAGGCGACACGATCTATATCCACCCAGAAGCGGAATATCACCCCTCTACTACATTGCAGAAGATCATCAACGCCGGAATGGTGCCCGGCATTGCGATCAATCCGGGAACGAGCGTGGAGACGGTCATGGAGATGCTGCGGATTGTTAAAAAGGTGCTGGTGATGACGGTCAATCCGGGCAATGCGGGACAGATGTTCATGCCTTATGTGGGAGAGAAAATCAACAGACTTCTGACCTTGAAGGAACAGATGGATTTTAAGATTTACTGGGACGGCGCCTGCGGGGCGGACAAGATCATGACCTATGCGCCAAGAGGAATCGACGGGTTTGTATTAGGGACCACGCTTTTGTTTGGGAAAGAGAGACCGTATGGGGAAACGTTAGAGGACATTAGGAACATGCAGTTTTAAGGAGCATTGGTTAATGCAGATGATAGAAATGAGTTTTATGGAGCATCGGGTCTGTAAGAATTTCGATGGAACTGCTTCGGTGATGAATGAGTTGCAGGGTGTGAGAAAGGCAAGAGACTGATATGAACATAGCACTAATACTTGCGGGCGGAACCGGGACGAGACTTGGTTCCGATATCCCGAAGCAGTATATGACCATAAAAGGAAAAATGATAATTACTCATTGTCTTCAAGTATTTGGTATGCATCCGCAGATGGATGCCATACAGATTGTTGCACATGAGCAGTGGCACGAAGCGATATGTGGGCAGATGCCGGTTGATGTCACGAATAAGCTTAGGGGCTTCTCTGAGCCGGGCACGAACCGGCAGCGTTCGATTTATCATGGATTACAGGATATCATGCGATATGCGAAGGAGACAGATGTGGTCATCGTGCATGACGCGGCACGGCCGTTGGTTTCCGCGAAGCTGCTCTTGGCCTGTGTAGAAGCGTGTAAGGAACATGACGGCGTCGTGCCGGTATTACCGATGAAGGATACTGTATATTTGGGAGACGGCAAGATGATTACTTCGCTTCTGGAGCGTGAAAGGGTCTATGCGGGGCAGGCGCCGGAAGCGTTCGTGTTGGGCAAGTATTATGAGGCGAACAGGCGTCTTATGCCGGATCGGATTGATCGGATTAACGGTTCCACGGAACCAGCAGTCATGGCGGAAATGGATATTGCAATGATTCCGGGGGATGAGGGTAATTTTAAGATTACGACGCAGGCAGACTTAGAACGATGCAAGCGGTTGCTGGAAATATAGAAGTATGCGGGCAGGCATGTTATTTCTGTGGTTAGCAAGCCAAGTATATATGCAGCAGAGCGGATATCGGGAAAGGCTGATATTCCGTCTTTATATGTGCGGTATAGTATTTGCGCATACATCTAAATTTGTGGCTTGCGTAAATTCGGGGGATTAGAAATGAAAGCATACGTATTAGAAGGGATAAATCAATTAACCTATATGGATGTCCCGACACCGCAGCTTCGTGAGAATGAAGTATTGGTGGAGGTTATGAACGCAGGCATATGCGGTTCCGATATCCCGCGTATCTTTCAGACAGGCACCTATCATTTCCCGACGATTCCCGGACACGAGTTTGCGGGAATTGTCCGGCAGGCAGGAGCGGAAGAAAATGAATATCTGGTAGGCAGTCGGGTAGGTGTGTTTCCGCTGATTCCATGTATGGCGTGCAGACAATGCAGGCAGAAAGCATATGAGATGTGCCAATCCTACAGCTATCTGGGTTCCAGAACGGACGGCGGTTTTGCGGAATATGTGGCGGTTCCGTCGTGGAATCTGATTGTGCTTCCGGATGCAGTCAGCTTGGAGGACGCCGCCATGCTGGAGCCCGCGTGCGTGACTTTACATGCCATCAGACAGGCGGATCTGACAAACGTTACATCGGCGGCGGTATATGGCTGCGGCACGATCGGAATATTAGTGATCCAGTGGCTTGCCTCTATGGGGGTCAAAAATATATATGCGGTCGGCACGAGAAGGGAACAGCAGGAGCTGCTGCGCAGCGTTGCGGACTGTTTTTTTTGTAATTGTCGGGAACAGGAACCGGTTGATTTTATCAGTCGGTACACGGATGGAGCGGGGGCGGACATTGTATTTGAGTGTGTGGGCGTAGACGACAGTGTGAATCCTGCGGTTGCGTCTGCGAGGGCAGGCGGACAGATCGTATTGGTGGGGAATCCGGCGGGCAATATGGAGATCGGAAAACAGATCTACTGGAAGATCCTGCGCCGACAGCTCACCTTATATGGCACTTGGAATTCTTCGTTTACGCGGGAGGAAACGGACGACTGGCATGTGGCGCTTCGGGCGGTACAGGAGGGTAAGCTGCGACCGTCAGCACAGATTACGCACAGATTTTCTTTCGAAAATCTGGAAGAGGGATTAAGAGTTATGCAGGATAAAAAGGTCTTTACGAATAAGGTGATGATTGCGCGATCATGAAAATGAGTAATTGCAATCTGATTAAGGGTGCGAGATAACAAATGATGGCAGATCGTTATTGTTTCTGACAAAGAAAAGTGGTATGCTAATGTCAAAATGAAAAACAAATGAAGTTTAAAGAAAGATGTGATAGGCGCATTCTACAAAATGGAACGCACATAAGGGCAAAAAGGCGGACGAATGGATATATATGAAAGAATCATTGAAAATAGAACAAAAATAGAGTCCATATACGATATAGCTTCGATTTGCTACGATCACTTGTGCATTCAAGTTAATAATCAAGCGCTGTTTTTAGCAAAATATATAGAGTATTCGGAAGAGGCAGTGGACAATAATCCTAATATAAGAAAATTAAAAAAGTTTAGTTATGATCTTTCGGTGCTCTTTTTAAAGAAAGATACCTATTTTACACTTGATGAAGTGGTAGAGCAGGTGCTCCAAGCGGTTAGGTGCATAGAAAAAGAACTAATTTATTATGGTAATGAGAAGGATAATGAAGCCACGATCGCATATCATTTATTACAGGCAGTAGATTTATATACAGAGAATAGAGTGCCCGACAGCTCAAACGCACCACTGAATGAAAAATATACGGAGACCTCTTATATTTATCGTACCAATGGTGAAGCTATGATTACGGGTGCCGCTACAGAATTGGAGTTTCGGGACAAGATACAGACTACAGAAATTCGGCATAATTTTAAATGTATAAGGATCTTGGAGAAAGCAGAGCTTGCCGCAGGAATGAATCCGCCGAAGATGGTAACACTGCATATAGAAAACAGCGATCAAATAAGGGAATTAATCGCAAGGGATAAAAAATGGAAGGTTGCGGTGATTCCATTCGGCAGAGACGAACTGTTTCGTTTTAAAAAGATACAGGGAAGCATGTTTCGCGTGCAATATATAGAGCAGCACAGGCAGAATGCAATCATGAAAGCTGTGAATTTATTGAAGCAGGCGATTCAACAGAAAGCCAATATCATTATTTTCCCAGAGTATGTGTGCTTTCCGGAAATGCAGGAAGCAATTGGGGATTATCTGACTGAAACGTACCGCAAAGCTCCGAAAAGTGTACAAAATCTACTTTTAGTGATTGCCGGAAGCGGTTGGACAGAAGAGAATAACAATGTTGCCCGGATATATAGCTATAGTGGGAAATTGTTGGGTGAGCAATATAAGTATTCTCCCTATGATGGGGAGGATGAGTACGGTGAGAGATGGATTGAAGGATTATCCAATCCGGGCAGGGAGTCGGTGATTATTAATATTCCCAGCATAGGAAGCATTATGACGGCTATATGTAGAGATGTATCTAATCGGGATCAGACAGAGAAGCTGGCGGATATTTTTAGAATTGATTTTCTTTTGGTAGTGGCGTGGAGTAAATCTCTTCATGGCGGATTTGATAAACAGCTTGGCAGTATTACAGAGATGAATATGACTACTAGTTCCATCGTGTGTAATTGTTGCGGAGCGATGGATCGGGACAGTCGGGATAGAGGCATTGTTGTCACGCCACATAAGAAAAAGAGCATTATAGAGGCCAAAGTTAGGCTTTTTAAGCGTAACGCGGGAGGGTGTGAAAATTGCGCCGGTTGTATATTTAGTATCCCGCTCTTATATAGAACCCAAGATGTGGATAGAGGAAAAATTGTTGGAAGAATTGCACAGAGAAAGTTGTGACTTTCCTGCAAAAAATATTGATTTTACTTGATGTTATGGGAGAATTTGTTATAATATTGTTTAGGAATAGTTTATAGCGGAGGGGCATGTATGAAGAAGAGGACAAGGTTGGGAAATGTGTGCAGAAGTCTTGTGGATAGTTTGACCTCTCATAAAAAAATAACAGAAGATCAGATACTTACATTTATGGAAGAATTAGCGACAGAGGAGCCTAAGGCACTGGCAGATATGCCGTCGGATTACAGGAAGCTAAGTTTTTCTATGGGAGAAGCGTGGCAGTACCGGGAATGGGAAACCATGTCGCCCAAACAGGCATTTTTTTATGGTAGTCTGTGGGGGAGCAGTAAATCTTTTGAACTGAGATATCGGAAGAAATTAGACGCGGATCAAATGAAGCTGCTTGTGCCTAAGTACAAAAATAAGGAGTGGATATTCCGCGCAATTAAGGCACAACCGGGAATTTTACACAAAGAACTTGCGGACAAAGGAGATATAAGCCCCTCACGGCTTTCCCAGATTATGGATGATAAAGATATCGATACTTTAATTAGTTATCGTTTATCGGGAAGAGAAAAGTATTATTTCTTAAAACCGGATGGGGAAGAACTGCTTAGCAGATTCAAGACGGCTGAAAAAAGGGTGCTTGGCAGTTATACAGAGCCATATAAAGCAATTAGTATTAATAACGATAGTACGAAATGGCTGTATAATGAGGTGACGCTTTTTATATTAAACTACAGCGAAATTCTTTTTATTGCAAGGACATTGCGGGGCGGCTTATGGGGTAAGGGTTTTGACAGGTTTAGCGACGAGCTTGGGACAAAGAGTATATTAGAGGTAAATGAATGGACACAGGGATTGAATTACAAGGCAATACTGGAAGAGAATCGTTTGAAGACTGGATTAGAGATGTCCTTGGCAAGATAAAAGGGGATAAGATCGATGTGGCGGCATTGATTTACGATAGAATTCAGAAAGAGGCAGATCAAGCAGCGGCATTTCAATACTTTCTGGAAAATGCAGATGAAATTGTTTCCACAGAAGAAAAAGGTATTAAGCGTTTTTTTACCGCAGAAGAAGTACAAGAGCTACAAAGAAAATGCGCAACTTTGATTGTGGGAATTATGGATAAGCTGTTGCTGGAAAATATTCCGGTACAAGAATTTTATCGACGGCTCTGGGCGGAAGGAATCTGTAAGAATACGCTGCTGCAGGATGAGAAAGAGAAGATATATGCTTTGTATCGAATATGGCAGGATCGCAGAATCCCATATTATCAGCTGGATCATGGGATGGAAATGTCAAATGAAGAATTTAAGGAGTATTGTGAAAAGAATAAGCAGCTGATTAAAAAGGCGTTTTTTATTATCAATTCGTCGATATTTTCCCAGCGTTCACAGCAGGGCGATCTGCTTATACGTGTGCTCGATGAGTGTAAAACCAATGCGGACAAAGTGATAGTTATGACGCAAATTTTAAGCAGTGTAGAAAGAAATGTTTTGCTCGGTTTATTTGAGGCAATGGACGGTGAACTGCCGGAAGATTAGAAT
This sequence comes from Eubacterium sp., assembly GCA_023663915.1. The sequence goes on from JAMPGN010000001.1 coordinate 52,858, forward strand.
TTTGGATAGAAACGAATAAGGATCATTAAAATATACATCTCCCCCAAAATGTATCCCTCTCATTCTTACGCGGGCGGTTGTCAAAAAAATGTCAAAGTGTTATAATTTTCCTCGAACAGTGTAGGGAGGCGCTTGTACGATGGATAAAGAATTAAATACGAAAAAGAACGGTAATCAGGCGATGGTGAGGATATGCGGTTTCATTGTGGACAAGAGAAACCTCTTTTTCCTCATCTTTGGTATTCTGATTATTTTTTCTGCCATTTCACGCAACTGGGTCAAGGTGGAGAACTCCATGGCGCATTATCTGCCGGGCACCACGGAGACGAAACAAGGTCTGGATCTGATGGCAGAGGAGTTTATTACATACGGCACCTGTAACGTGATGCTGGCGAATGTGTCTTACGAGCAGGCGGAGCGGGTCTGCGAACGTATGGAACAGACCCCCGGCGTATTTTCCGTGGACTTCGACGACACGGAGGAACATTACGCGAACGGTTCCGCTTACTATAACGTTACGTTCGACTATGACGAGAACGATGACGCCTGTCTGACGGCGTTGGACGAGCTGAAGAGCAAACTGGAAGGCTATGACTATTATCTGACCACGGGGCTGGGCGATACGCAGTCGGAGCTGATCGGGCAGGAGATGAACACGATCACCGTGCTGGTCGCGATCATCGTCGTGTCGGTGCTGCTGCTGACCACGCAGGCTTACGCGGAGATCCCGGTGCTGCTGATCACCTTCCTGTCGGCGGCGATTCTCAATATGGGCACTAATTTCCTGTTAGGTACGATCTCCTTCGTGTCCGATTCCGTCACGATCGTATTGCAGCTTGCCCTCTCGGTAGACTATGCGGTCATTCTCCTGAACAGATATAAAGAGGAGCACGCCTCCCTGCCAGCCAGAGAAGCGATTATCATTGCGCTCAGTAAGGCGATCCCGGAGATCGCGGGCAGCTCCCTGACGACCATCGGCGGTCTGATCGCCATGACGTTCATGCAGTACAAGATGGGACCGGATATGGGCGTCGTGCTGATCAAGGCGATCATCCTAAGCTTATGCGCGGTATTCCTGTTGATGCCGGGCGTTATTATGCTGTTCTCGAATCTGATGGAAAAGACGAAGCACAAGAATTTTATTCCGGAGATTCCGATCGTCGGTAAATTTGCATATGTGTCAAGATATATTGTGGCGCCGCTTTTTCTGATTGCGATCATAGTGGCTAACAAGATTTCGGGCAGCTGCCCCTATGTGTTCGGTTATAGTACGGTGACGCCGCCGCTGCAGAACAGTGTGCAGAAAGCGGAGGAGATGCAGGAGACGAACTTCGGCGCGTCCAATATGGTGGCGCTGATCGTACCCGCGGGCAGTTATGAGAATGAGAAGGCGCTGCTGCGGGACTTGGACGCCTGCCCAGAAGTGGATTACACCATGGGACTTGCGAATATCGAGGCGATGGACGGTTATCACCTGACGGACAAGCTGACGCCCAGACAGTTCTCGGAGCTGATCGACTTAGACTACGAGGTGGCGGAGCTGATCTATGCGGCGTACGCCGTCAATGATGAGGACTATGCCAAGGTGGTCAACGGGCTCTCGGATTATCAAGTGCCGTTAATCGAGATGTTCATGTTCGTCTACGACGAGGTGGAAGAGGGCTATGTCACGCTGGAAGACGACCTGCAGGAGACCTTGGACGACGCCTACAGGCAGATGAACTTCGCGAAGAACCAGCTGCAGGGCGAGAATTACAGCCGTATGCTGGTATATCTGACGCTGCCGGAGGAGAGCGACGAGACATTTGCTTTTCTGGACGAGATGCATGAGATCGCCGGCAAATATTACAGCGGCACGGTACTGGTCTGCGGCGAGTCGGTCAGCCAGTATGATCTGCAGAAAACTTTTTCCAGAGACAATGTCGTGGTAAATGTGGTATCGATCCTAGTGGTGCTGGTGGTACTGCTGTTTACCTTCAAGTCGGCGGGTATGCCGGTGCTCCTGATCGCGGTCATTCAGGGCAGTATCTGGATCAATTTCTCGGTGCCCGCGCTGCAGCACGATAATCTGTTTTTCATGGGCTACTTGATCGTCAGCTCCATACAGATGGGCGCGAATATCGACTACGCCATCGTCATTGCCAGCCGTTACACGGAGCTGCGTAAGGAGATGGGCAGGAAGCAGTCCATCATAGATACCATGAACCAGTCCTTCCCGACCATCGTGACTTCGGGTACGATGCTTGCGATTTCGGGTATTTTGATCGGTAAGATGACGTCGGATGTGGCGATCTTCGGCATCGGTAAATGTCTGGGACGCGGTACGCTGATCTCGATCTTCATTACGATGTTCGTGCTGCCGCAGATCCTGCTGGTGGGCGATAAGATCATAGAGAAGACGGCATTCGTCATGAATATGCCGATCCGCACGAAGAACGCCACCGGTCTGGTGAAGGTGGACGGTCTGGTGCGCGGCAGGATCGAGGGTACGGTAACGGGTACGATGAAGGCTATCGTCAGAGGTAACGTGAGCGCCTATGTGGAGGCGGGAGACGTGACGGAGCTGACGGAAGAGGAATACAGGGATCTGACCAGAACAGTGGCGGACGAGATCGAGAGCAGGGAGGTGAAGGAAAATGCGTAAGGAAATCCGTTTATCATCTCTGACTGCTGCATTACGATTCAGTCAGAAACAGATTTGGAATAGCAGAAGCATACATAGAGGACTGGCGCTTATTCTGGCGGCGCAGCTTGCCCTTGTGCCGGTGGAGAACGCCTTTGCCGTGGAAGCGGCGGAGGGCATAGAGGAGAATGGCGCTACGGCAGACGCGGGCAGCGCCGGAACTGGCATAGAGGGTGCGGAGGAGATCACCAGCGTCGAGGATGCGAACGAGACGATGCAGTCCTACGATGACGAAGAGACGGCATGGGAAGAGATCACCATAGATTCCGTGGAGGGACTCAAGGCGTTTGCCAGAAAATGCAGACTGGATACATGGTCGCAGAATAAGAAAGTCTATCTGAAAGAGGATCTGAATCTGGCGGGCAGCGAGTTTATCTCTATTCCCACCTTCGGCGGTTATTTCGACGGACAGGGACACACGATCAGCGGGCTGACGATCCGCGACTGTGTCTCCTATACAGGGCTGTTCTGCTATACGCAGAAGACGGCGGTCATCACCAATCTGCATGTGCAGGGCGCAGTGAATCCCGACGGAAAGCAGATGGTGGTCGGCGGGATCGTCGGCGACAACAGCGGTATTATCATAGACTGCACCTACGAGGGAACGGTCGAGGGCAATGACTATGTGGGCGGTATCACGGGCTATAACGAAATCAGCGGCATACTGATCGACTGTACCAGTAGCGGCAGAGTCACCGGCGCGCACTATACCGGCGGTATCGCAGGGGAGAACGTCGGCAACATCGTAGGCTGTACGAACACGGCGCAGATCAACACCTCCAATGAAGACCGGGCGAAATCGCTGGAGGATATCAATCTGGAAGCGTACACGGCGGCGATCCTCGACAGTGGCAACGACGAGGCTGGTAAAGAGGCGGCGACCATCAGCAATACCATCGATTCCGGCGGCATTGCCGGGCTGTCGATGGGTATCATACAGCTTAGCACGAACAGCGGGGAAGTAGGCTACGAGCACGTAGGCTATAACATCGGCGGCATCGTGGGACGGCAGTCGGGGTATCTGTATGCCTGTGAAAATACGGGAAGCGTCTACGGGCGCAAAGACGTGGGCGGCATCGCCGGACAGACGGAGCCCTATGTCGCGGTGGATCTCTCCGAGGATATCGTCTATCAGCTCATGGATAATATTGATAAAATGCATGATCTGACCGGACGGATGCTGGACGACGCCGGATCAGAGTCGGATACGGTGTCCGCGCGGCTGGCGATCGTGCAGGATTTTGTAGATAAAGCGCTGGAGGATACCACTTTTATCGCCGACCGGACGGTGGGCTGGACAGACGAGATGATCGGCTCCGTCAATGAGGCGGTGAACCGTCTGGACTACATCATGGACGAATCCGTGAAAGAAAACGGTATGATCGACCAGACGCACGCGGCGGCGGGCAATGTCAAGGACGCCGCACAGAAGCTGGGCGATCTGGTCGATGCGCTGGACATCTATCAGTATATGACGCCGCAGGAGAAGGAGCGCTACGACCATGCCAAAGAGAGCATGGAAAAGGCGACGAAGCAGCACGCACAAGATTATGCCGATGCGATGGAGGCGTATGAGAATTATTACATCGACCGTGTCCGCTCTACGGAGGACAAGTATAAGCAGGCGGATCACGTCAACGAAGACGATTTAAAACCGCTCTTTGACGGCGTCGTCAATAGCGGCTGGGCATGGAACAGCAGCAATACGTTTGAAAACTATTTCGGCGTGACCGGCTGGGTGCATCATAATCCCAGCACCGGAGAGGATAAGGAGTTCCCGCAGACGGAAGGCGATCTGGGCACGCTGGATCATGATCTGCAGAACGACGCTTCGGCACAGATGGCGGTTGATATGGTGAAGGTAGAAAAAGACGCCACCGACTACGCGGATAAGCAGTACAGCGGCGGCGACATCACCAAAGACTATGACCGGGATATGCGCGAGTATCTGCAGATCATGTCGGATATCGTGGCGGCGCATCAGGACGAAATGACAGAGGATGCCGCAAACCAGCTCAAAGGCGCCATGGAGGACGTGGAAGACGCTTCCGGCAACATGCAGTCCGCGGGCAGCGAGGCGAAGCATATTTTCGATACGTTAAACGATATGCCGGACATAGCGCTGCCGCAGCTGGGCGGGGACTACCGTTCCAGAACGAACAGCTTAAATGCCAATCTGCAGGGCTTGTCGGAAAATATGGGGCGGCTCAATGATGAGATGTCCTCTACCAGCGATGTGCTGATCGACGATCTGGCGGATATCAACGACCAGTTCAGCACCATCATGCGTCTGTACACCGACGCGATCGACGGCGTGCTGGATATGGAATACGATAATGTTTACGAGGATACCTCGCAGGAAAATGCAGAGACCAGCACTGACGCGACGATCGCAGACTGCAGGAACAAAGGTCTGGTGCAGGGCGACATCAACGTCTCTGGCATAGCGGGCACCATGGCGATCGAGTATGATTTTGACTTAGAGGGAGACGTCACCGGCATCGAGGATGCCAAGCTCAATTCCACGCTGCTGACCAAGTGCGTGCAGCGCGGCAATGTCAATATGGGCAAGATCGTGGCGCAGAAGAACTACGCCGGAGGCGTCGTCGGCCTGCAGGAGATGGGCACGATCCTGCGCTGTGAGAACTACGGCAGGATCGAGAGCAGCACGGGCGACTATGTGGGCGGTATCGCCGGACAGTCCGTGTCCCACATCACGAGCAGCTATGCGAAATGCACCGTATCGGGTAAGGAGTACGTGGCGGGGATCGCGGGCTCCGGTTCGAGCATCGAGAAGTGCTGCGCGATCGTGCGGATTCAGGAGGCGGACGCCTTTTCCGGGGCGATTGCGGGAGAGACGGATACGAGCGGTACCGTGGCGGATAATTATTTCGTGTCGGAGGAGATCGCGGGGATCGACCGCATCAGCTATAGCGGTAAGGCGGAGCCGATCGGCTATCAGGATATGTTACAGATCGAAGGGATCCCCAATAAATTCCGCATGATGACGATATCCTTCTATGCGGACGACGAGGAAGTCAAGACAGTGGAATGTCCCTACGGCGGCAGCGTATCCTTGGATTTGTATCCGGAGATACCGGCAAAAGAAGGCTTCTATGCGGATTGGGATATCAAGGATCTGGGGAATGTCCTCTATGATGAAGATGTGACGGTAGAATATGTGCGCTATCTGACGACGCTCGCATCGGAACAGACGCGCCCGAATACCCAGTCTGTGCTTCTGGCAGACGGCATGTTCCGGCAGGAAGAGGTACTGGAAGTGACAGGCGGCGCTGCGGAGAGTGGGAGAGCCGGTACGCTGCCAGAGGAAGCGGCGGAGTGCTGGACGGTGCGGATTCCGGAGGATGATGCGGATGCACAGACGCATACCCTGCGCTATCAGGCGCCGCAGGGGCAGACTGAGGGCGTGCGCATCTATGTGAAAAAGGACGGCGCGTGGGTAGAGGCAGATACGCAGCTGATGGGAATCTACCATCTGTTCGACGTGGAGCGTACCGCGGACGAGGAGACGGAGATCGCCGTGTGCATTCATGAGAAGAGCATCGAGGACTACTGGCTCTATCTCGTTGCGGCGGTGATCGTCCTAGGCGTCATCATTGCTCTCCTGATACATAGACGCCGGAAGAAGCGCAAGGCAAAGAAGCAGGCGGCAGCAGAGCAGGCGAACGCGGAAGCCGCAGATGAAAAAGGAAAAATGTGATTATCATATGGAAACGAACTGGAAAACCCGCTGTAATGGCGGGTTTTTCTCATGAATAGGAAATTCCGCCAAAGAGCGGAAGAATGCGAAGCAAATTTTCTTATATGCCCTTGTCAAATCCGAACGGGGGGGGGTATAATGGATAGGTCACCATTATTATCCTATTGTTATTGGCATAAAAGAGGAGGATATGCTATGCAAAAGTATTGGAAGCTATGGCATGGAAAGAGACTGCTCGCCATGCTCTTAGCGGTAACAATGATAGCAGGTTCCCTGCCGGAGACGACAGCGTTTGCGGCGGAGCTTCCGGCAGATGCAGTAGAAGCATCGGCGGACGGACTTGCTACGGACAGCAGTGAGAATCAGACGCCGTCAGATGACGGCGACAAGGAACCCGGCATTCTGGACGATGTCCAGACAGCGACCGGAGAAAATGAGGAAGGAGAAGACGAGGTCACAGAGGTCTTAGGGACACAGGACGAGACCGACGAGACGGCGGAAGGCTCTGACCAGACGGCGCAGCAGACAGACGAGACACAGCCGCAGGCGGATCCGGAGCTGAAAGCGTATTCGTTCTCGGTAGACGAGTATCTGCGCAGATACAGTAAGGTGTCGTATTCTGGCGTTAAGCTGGCGGATAACTATAGTTATCCATGGTCAAGTTACCAGTACTATGTGACGGTGGACGGGACTGCGCTTGCTTATAGTGGTTTGACTTACGAGGCAAAATGGCAGGTGAAGAAAGACGGTCAGTTCACGGATATGCCTGCGGGCGAGAGTCCGCTCAATGTCGGCGAGTACCAGCTGCATATCGTGATTCCGGCGGTCGAGGGCGTGAGCAAGGAGGCTGCCTACGATATTCCTGTGGAGATCACCATAGCGGAAGCCGAGCTGACGGTGAATCTGGAACAAGTTCGGCCGGGCAGCCAGATCAAAGACATTAAGATCGCTTCGGCATATGCGTACACATCGGACTACAACAGGACTTTCTCTTATAATGCGACGGCAGCGGATTCAGAGCTCGCCATCACGCTGAAGGTCAAGGATCCCTATACGAATGCGGAGCTGCCGGGAGAGACGAAGCTGCTTGCCACGGCGGATTACATCGTGACGGCGGAGCCCGCGCTGACAGAGCGTGTGACGGATCGGGATAATTATAAGCTGACGGCTGTCACATTCCCGCTGTCTATGACGGGAACGATCAGCTCAGAAGTGTCGGTTACACTGGTCGGTAAGTGGGCAGAGAATGGTAAGATTACCAAGACGTACAGCAGCAACGCGATCGATGCGCCGATACCTACGACAGATTATATCGTGCAGGTGCAGCAGCGCGGGGTGACCGGAGAGGACGGTAAGCCGGTGCAGATCGAAGCGGCGGCGGATCGTTTTATCTATGAATGGTACGATGATAATTATGAGAAGATGGCTGCGGCGCCGGTAGATGCCGGTACGTATTATTATCATATCACCTATCTGGGCGAGAGCGGCATATACGATAGCAGCAGCGCGGATATCACGGTGGAGATCGAGCCAGAGAAACTGACGCTTGTGCCGAAGTGGAAAGAGAACGCGCCCACCTTATATCTGGGCATGACGGAGAGCGACATATTATCGGCGCTCGATTATGACATCAAGAATGCCGTGGGTACCGTACTGACAGAGAAGGACGGCATCGACAGGGATCATATGTGGGGCACTATGAACTACGCATCAGCGACGATGCCCTACGAGCCGGTGTTCAAGGTGCAGATCGAGAGAACCGAGGACGACGTGACAGACTACGTCGATAACAATGGCAGCACGTTAGCGGCGCAGGCGAAGTACCGCGTGATCTTCAGCGGTTACAAGGCGGTATATTATGCGAGCGGTACGCCATACAACAGGATCTCTATCAATACGGGAAATGAGACAGGCAATTATGCGGTAGATGTGAGTGATGAGGTTCTGAAGCAGAACGTACTGCTGATTACGACAGCGGCAGGCAGCGAGGCGGAGATCGACGTTACCGCGATCTTACAGGACGGCAAGGGCGCGACGCTGGAGAACCCGATCCGGAGCACCTATTCGGCGAAACAGATCTATGAGAAGCGCGCCGAGTACAAGAAGGCGAAGGTAACGGGCGATGGCAAGACATTGGCGGAGAACGCAGATAAGAAACTGACCTATACATGGTACAGACAGAATGGAACAAATGCGGACGGTACGCCGAAATGGTCATCGGCTACCTATGTGAACAGTCCTTCCGATGCCGGTACTTATAAACTGACGGTTTCTTATAAGGATCCGCAGAACCAATACCATGCTGCAGCGAAGGACGTATATTATGTGATCGATAAGCAGAAGGTAAAGGTTGTGCCCAAGAGCGCGCCGAACGCGCTGACAGAGACGAGTGTGTCTGATTACATCTGGGACAGCGAGTTCGAATATGAGATCGTGACGGCGGACGGTACGAAGCTGTCTTGGGACGAAGAGGATTATTACATTAACTGGACGGTAATGAAAGAATCGGATACAGAGTATGTGACCGCTTACTATGATACATTTACGAAGGACGTCAAGTACCGTCTGGAAGTCAGTGAACTGGAGCTACAGGTTTATAGCTTGTATAACAACTATGTGGACTATGAGGAAACCGTGACGGGCGAGGGCGAATCAGCCGTTACGAAGACGACATATCTGCATGAGACACTGCCCATCACGCTGGACGTCATGGGCACGGAAGAGATCCAGATCAAAGTGGATCCCACGAAGCTTGGCGAGAAGACCAAGGAATACAACGGGGAAGCCGTATCGCTGGCGACAGAGCTTAAGAACGGTCTGGTAAGCGTGGTCAAGAAGAGCGACGGGACAGCCGTAACGGATATCGAGCTGGCATATAGATGGTACAGCGAGGCAGACTATGAATACGTGTCAGCGCCGGTCAACGGCGGCAGCTATACGCTGTATGCGCGTTTTGACGGCGATACCAGTTATAAGAGAGCGGACGAAGTCGAGGTGGCAAGCATCACCATCACGCCGAAGACGCTTACGGTAACGGCTGTGGCAAGGGAGCCGGTTGCGGCAGGCGCGTACTACTATCAGGTGTATGACGCTTCGCAGTATCAGTTCGGCGGCGTCGTGGAGAAAGATAAGCAGGCGTTTACCTACCAATATTATTATAACGACTATAATGGTGATTATAGGTATGGATTCCCGGCATTTAATTATCTGACTACCGAGGTAATGGATGCGAAGGGAAATACGGTTTATGATCGGCTGCGCGGTGGCGTGACCTATACCTTGACGCCGGATATGGAACTGACCGATTTCTACAGCAGGAACTATAAGGCGACAGTGGGCGAGACAGTGAGCTTTACCACCGTCAGGGGCAATTCCAAGGTACGCGCGGTAGCAGATAGCGGTATCGAGTATACGGCGGCGGTGGATACGATCGACGGTATGACGCACACCATCAAGCCGACGGCAGGGATCCGTTATGGCACGGATATCTACCTTGACGGCGAGACGAAAGAAGGCAACTACATCGCCTTGCGGATCGATCTGCCCGAAGAATACGCGGACGACTATAATGCGGCAATGCGTAGTGCAAGTTATCGGGGCAGCATCACAGGCGAGAAAGCCAAAGGCTACGTACTGAGCACATCTAATTATAGCGGATATATCACTGTTGCGTTCGATGCATCCGCGAAAGACAAGAAAGAATTTGATATCCGTTGGGAAGAGGGCTACATCGAACATTATGTGGTGGACTTCACGGATGCCGTGCTGTTGGAAGATCTGAGCAAGGCAGTGGAGCCGAAATCCATCGCTTTCAACGCGCCGGATAAGAAGATGGTAGTCGGCGGGACGCAGCAGCTCGACGTGAAACTGACGAAGAAACTGCAGTCCGATATCATTCGTTTACAGTATAAGACGGCGACGGAAGAGGAGAAGGAATATTTAAGCGTGAATCCTAACACCGGTTTTGTGACGGCGCTGAAAGCCGGTAAAGCCAACGTGATCGCTTACCCCGTAAGATGGGAAGGCGGACAGTTTATTCAGATTCCGGGCGCGCCGGAGGCGAAGCTGGCGATCACGATCACGGAGGTAACGGCGCCGAAGATTCAGAAGGTGCAGACATGGGGCACATATGCCGGCGTTACCTACGGACAGGTAGGCGACGGATTCCGCAGGGAGATCTACGTCTTAGAAGGTAAGAATGTAACGATTAAAACATTTGAAGATAAGATCGCATCCATGCGCAACGAACAGTGGAGAGGTATCTTTGCAATCGCGCCGGTGTATCGTTCCAGCGAATGGACGATCAAGAAGAACGCATATCAGAGTCTTAGCACATTGGAGCCGGAGACAGATTATACGGTATATGTGCGTAACGTGAGCGGCATCAGGACATTGTCAGACGGCGGCAGGGTCGTAGCGTCCGCCAGCGGTAATGTGAAGAGCTTTAAGACCACTAAGCTGCAGGTGGAAAAGCTAGAGGCATATTGCGAGGAGAGCCAGCCGGTAGAGCCGGTCTATGATGAGTATGAGGGCGACTTCTCACGTTACGAAGTAGAACTGCTGACGGGCAGCATACAGGTATCCGCAAGGGGACTCTTCGCGCTGTCGGCGCAGAAGGATCTGGCGGCTGACGCGACGGATTATGATTACTATCCGCTGCCGTTAGCGGCGAATCTGAAGAACGTATATTTCGCGCCGAAGCTGGTCTATCAAGTTGCGGAAAGAACCTATGCTTACAGCGATAAAGCATATGACTGGGACGATGAATACTATTATGTGCCGACCACGCGCGCGAAGATCACGAATGCCGGTAAGCTGCAGCTGAAGGAAGCAGGTTATGTATATGTCAGAGTATATGACAGCATCTCAGGCGTATCTTCCACATGGGTGCCGATCCGCATTACGGTCGATCCGAAGAGCATAGTAGGCAAGAAGGTGCAGCTGCAGGTCGGACAGTCCGTATCGCTCTCAGCGCTGGTAGATTATAAGGATGCGAAGAATAAAGTCATCAAAGGTTCCTTCACCAGAGTGGTGACAGCTACGCCGGAGACCCGCAGGAAAATCGAGGCGGATGAACACTTCGTGCTGAGCGGTTCGACCATCACGGCGGTGAGACCGGGTGGTAATCTGGAAGGCTTACAGCTGACCGATCAGAATGTGGCTGGGGAAGCGACCGCTTCCGTGAAGTCCACCACGCTTGCGCCGGTGACGGGTCTTAAGACCACGGAAATCACCGACAAGTATGCGGATCTGTGGTTCCAGCATACGGGATATGGCAATCAGTTCCGGATCGAGGTCGTGGACGGCAGAGGCAGAACCATGGAGAGTACCATACAGAGCGAGGCGTCGCTTCGTAAGTATGACGAGAAGGGCAAGATATATTATGCGTACCGTGTATCGGGCTTGACACAGCAGTCCAGCTATACCGTGAAGATCACAGCGATGTATGTGACGACGGGCGTCAGCGAGGCTGCTACGAAAGTGGCGACGAAGTCGTTCAAGTCCACGAAGATGCCGGCAAGCTATAAGGGACTGGCAGCGAATAGTTATGGTGGTATTGATATCTATGTGACCAGCCTGCTCGCTGGATCAAGGATTGGCAGCGCTTATCTTTCTTCGGGCAATACCTATACGCTGATCGCAGCCGGAGAACAGACGAGTCTGAACGAGGGCGCTAAGGCAGCGGTGACGGATACCTTGACATGGACCAGCAGCAACGGCAAGGTGGCGACGGTGAAAGCGAATGCCGGTACCTATACGGCAACCCTTAAGGCGGTAAGAACCGGTTCCACGACGATCGAGGTGAAGTCTAAGATCACCAAACAGGTCATTGCAAGATATAATATCTATGTCTATGCGGTTGAGGACGGATACTCCTATTACGGGGAGAACGAGCCTTTGCGTGCGATCTCGGTAAGTTCGTCTACGCCGACAGGCGGGGAAGTATTTACGCAGGACGTGTCGGCGAACAGCGGAAGCGTGCGGTATTCGTTTACAGCGTCTAGGACGGGCAGATATTATTTCTGGTCAACCGGAGACTATGATACTTATGGCACGCTGTATGATAGCAGTGAAAGCTGGTTAAAGGATAATGATGATGATGGTTTAGGGATCGGTAATATTGACAATAATTTCTCATTCTACTACGATTTGACTGCTGGAGAGACAGTTTACATTTCAGTTAGAAATTATAGTGAAGAAAATAGCTTCTCCTGCACACTGCACGTCAGCATGACGAATCCTGCGAACTAAGCGGTGATAGTGCCGGTCGTAAATGATCGCGGCAGGATCTGTAAGATAACAGAATAACAGAGCAATGAGAGCGGGCAGCATTCCAGCGGAATGTTGTCCGTTCTATCGTAAAAAAGGAAAAATGTGATTCTAGCATGAAAAATAACTGGAAAAATGTGACTTTAATATCAAAATGAGCTGGAAAAATGTGATTTTAATATCGAAATACGTCGGAAAAATGTGATCATCATATTGAAACAGACAGGAAAAATGTGATATGCTAATGCTATAAAGCATGAAGGAAGTGTATTGCATGAAACTTTTGGAAAGAAAGATCGATCATGATCTCATGGTCTGGAAAAAGAACCCGCAGCGTCTGCCATTGATTGTGAGGGGCGCCAGACAGATCGGGAAGACAGAATCCATTCGCCAGTTTGCAGGAAGAAATTATAGCAATGTCATTGAAATCAATTTCGTCTTGCAGAAGCAGTACAAGAGTATTTTTGACGATGGGTTTGAGGTAGATACGATTATCAAGAATATTTCTCTGATCAATCCGCGGCTCGTGTTTGTGCCGAAGGAGACGTTGTTTTTCTTTGATGAAATCCAAGACTGCATCAACTGCGCGACAAGCCTGAAAGCGTTTCAACAGGACGGCAGATTCGATGTGATCTGTTCGGGTTCTCTGATGGGCATCAATTATAACGAGATCGAGTCGAACAGCGTCGGATTTAAGGAAGATTACGACATGCATTCCATGGATTTTGAAGAATTTCTGTGGGCAAAGGGGTACCGGAAGGAACAGATCGAGGAGCTGTATCAGCATATGCTGCAGATGACGCCCCTCTCCGAGACGGAGTGGAACGTATTCTCCCAGAGCTTTCGGGAGTATATGGTGATCGGCGGTATGCCTGCGATTGTTAATCGGTTCGTCACGGAAAATAATTACAGCAAAACATTGCAGATGCAGAGACAGATTTTGCTGGATTATGAAGAGGATATTACCAAATATGCGGGCGGTCTTGACAAAGGGAAGATCTTGAACGCATACCGGAAAATACCGGTGTTTCTGGGAAAAGAGAATAAGAAGTTCCAGATCTCCAAGATCGCGCATGGCGCTAGAAACCGTGAATATGTGGGCGTTGTGGAATGGCTGGACAGCGCCGGTATGATCAATGTCTGTTACTGTATGGAGCAGCCGGAGCTGCCCCTTAGGGGAAATTATAATCCCGATCACTACAAGATATATTTTCGGGATACGGGGTTATTGGTTGCGTCTCTTGACGAAGAAGCACAGGAAGATTTAAGAAGCAATAGAAACTTCAACGTTTATAAAGGGGCGCTGTATGAAAATATTGTCGCCGATATGCTGGTAAAGCAAGGCTATCGGCTTTATTTCTATAAGAATGAAAAGAGCACGCTGGAAATGGACTTTTTCGTTCGGGACACGCAGTCGTTAGTGCCTATCGAGGTAAAAGCCAACGACGGCGCGACGCCATCGCTGAATCACCTGATCACAAAGAGTAAATACGGCGATATTTCGTATGGCATTAAATTTGCCAATAAAAATATAGGATTTAATGGCAGATTTTATACGTTTCCGTATTTCCTAGTCTTTTTCTTGAAACGCTTTTTGAAAGAAAATACCCGTGAAAGGTTTTCGTAAAGCGAATCCGGCGATCGGGCGAAGGTTGGGATCAGAACACATCCATCACAAACAGATACCCGATCATCGTCAGCAGTCCGACGCAGAACAGCAGCAGCCCGAAGGACATACTCCGCCCGATCAAGGTGCGGTTCTCGGACCATTCGTCATGGAGCATGGCGAATTTATGGTCGAAGTCCACGGCGGTCGGCTTGCGGCGGTGCAGCGTGCGGTTGGCGATCCACTGGAAGCAGGAAGCGATGCAGGCGAGCATATGGGTGAGCTGCGTGCCCTCCGCCAGTTCATGCGGCAGCTTGCTGTCCTTATATAAGGTCTTACGCAGAAACACCACGATGCCGTCCACGAGGCTGTCCAGCACACGGCAGACGACGCCGCACAGGAAGGGCAGCACCCGAAGCAGCAGAGGACGATAGATCAGATTTTCCAGATCCAAGTATTTCGGGAAACGGTCCACGTAATCTTTGACCGCCTTCTTTTTGTGTACGGCGAAGACGGCGGAACCAGAGACGGAGCGGCTCTTGACGTCATAGCGGTCGCTCATCTTGCCGTCAGCCGGAGCCGCTTTCATCAGCCACAGCCGGACGACCACGCAGTAGACGACAGCGCCGATTGCCAGCGAGATCAGAGCGCCCCGCAGATTCTCCAGAGAGAAATAAGTAACAGGTGTTATGACACCATGTGCAGGGAGCAGCGTGCGCAGTCTATCGGCTTGCGGCAGCAGGAAGCCCTGTCCCATGTCTGCCACTCTGTCGGTGATCACATGCGGCAGGAAGCCCAGCAGGGGCAGCAGCGTTGCGCTGATCGTCAAGGCGGCGGCGCTTGCTTTGTTCATATAGCGGCCTTTCAAGGCGTCGAAATCCGCCTGCAGCGCTGCGTCTTTATTTTTTTCCCAGAAGAGAGCGACATAGAGCTTGGTCATATAGGCGACGGTCAGTCCGCCGCTGATCAGAAACGCCCATTCGACGGCGCACAGCATACCGACGGTGTACATACCGCCAGATAGTCCGTCACGGACAAGTCCTGTATATTCCACGATACTTTCATGAATCAGCGTCTTGCTGATATAGCCGTTCCAGAGGGGCACGCCGCCGATGCCGAGCGCGCCCATTAGGAAGATATAGTGTAGCAGCGGTTTGCGGCGTCCAAATCCGCGTATGGCGTTCAGATCTAGCTTGTGAAGGTTCATGAAGACTACGCCCGCCGCCAGAAAGAGCGTCAGCTTGATCAGCGAGTGGTTCACCATATGCAGCAGACTGCCGCGCACGGCGGACAGATTCTCTTCGCCCAGCAGTCCGGACATGCCGACGCCCACTAGGATAAAGCCGATCTGGGAGACAGAGGAGCAGGCGAGGGTCTTCTTCAGGTCGATGGAGAAAAGCGCCAGCACCGCGCCGACCACCATGGTGCAGACGCCCAGCAGCAGAATGAGACTGCCCCACGCCGTATCGCCTAAGAAGAGATAGGATGTGAGGATCAGGATACCATAGATCCCCGCTTTGGTCAGGATGCCGGACAGCAGCGCGGACGCGGGAGCCGGCGCTACGGGGTGGGCTTTCGGCAGCCAGATATGCAGCGGGAAAGCACCTGCCTTAGCGCCGAAGCCGAACAGCAGGCACAGTCCCGCGATCCACAGCTGCGTGCGGTCAGTATGCAGCGCGCCAAGCAGTCCGTAGGTGCGGTATGCCGACACCAGATCGTCGAAGTACAGCGTGCCCGTCACATCATAGAGCAGGAAGATGCCCATCAGCATCACCAGCCCGCCGATCACTGCCACCGCCAGATACGTGCCCGCCGCCCGCAGCGATTCTGGCCGCTCGTCCTGTGCCACCCACACATAGGAGGTGAAGGACATGATCTCGAAGAAGAGAAACGTCGTGTAGAAGTCGGCGGAGAAAAAAACCCCTTCCGTCGCGCCGAGGGTCAGCAGCAGGAATAAATAATACCTGTTACGGTTACGGTAATGGGCGAGGTATTCCTTGGAAAAGAGCGTGCTAATCAACCACATAAACGCCGCGATCGCGCCATATAGCGCCCGGAAGCCGTCCAGCGTAAAATGCAGTCCCATGCCGCAGACATAAGGAATCCCGACATCGAGACGCACCGCGTTTCCCGTCAGAAACAGGATGCAGGGATACAGGGACAATCCAAATGTAACGCCTGTTATGATATCTGCAAAATAACAGCGGATATTTTTCTGATACCGTCCGATGAGATAGCTGACGACCGCCGCCGCCATCGGCATAAAAATCATAAGATATAGGATAGTTGCCATACTCTAAGCCTCACTTTATTAATATTATTTAATAAATTTCGAGTTTGCGCTGCGAAGTTCGTTTTATTCTGTAATAAGAAAATTTTCCAAAGAGTGGAAGAATGCGAAGCATTCTTCCGAACATAATGCCGCAGGCATTTTGTTCAGAGAATTCGCGAAGCGATTTACTTTTTTTACCCCGCCACTTCACACAGGAAATCCACGAGCGGCTGCGCGTGTAGTCCGAACGCGATCATGAAGAAGGTAAACACAAACAGCGGCAGCAGCATCTGCCAGTTCGGATCCTTTAAGCCCGCCAGCGTGCCGTAGTCGAATCCCTTCGCGGGAAAGAAGGCGCGCACGACGATGGTGAGCATGTAGATCGCGGTCAGCAGCGCGGAGAGCAGCAGGCAGGCGATGCCTAGGTACGCGATTTTATTGCCGCTCTCCACGGCAGCCTGCGCCAGATTCCATTTGCTGACGAAACCTGCTAAGCCCGGCACCCCCATTAGGGCGAGGGCGGATACCGTAAAGATCCCGAAGACGCAGGGCATTTTATAGCCCATACCGTCCAGTTCATGCACATAAGTGCGCCCGGTCTGGTGAATGATCGCGCCCGCGCAGAAGAAGGAGGCGATCTTGATTACCGCATGGAAGACCAGATGGGACAGCGCGCCCACCATGCCAAGCGGCGTCATCAGCGCCGCGCCGAAGAGGATATAGGACAGGTTGCTGATGGTCGAGTAGGCGAGCCGCCGCTTTAAGTGCGTCTCCTTGACCGCGCGGCTGCAGCCGTAGACGATCGTAACCATCGTTAGCAATAACACTACCGTCTGCGCCCATGTGCCCCGCAGAAAATCCGCGCCAAAGCTGTAGTAAGTCAGCCGCAGGATTGCGAAAGCGCCGGATTTGACCACGGCAACCGCATGTAACAGCGCCGTGACCGGCGTGGGCGCGACACTCGCCTGCGGCAGCCATGCGTTAAAGGGGCAGAGCGCCGCTTTGACGCCGAAGCCCATAAACGCCATCACATAGACGAACAGCAGCACGTTCGTGCGGTCGCCGATTTTCACAGGATCGAGGATACCGCCGAGCACGAACTCCGTGGTCGTCCCGTAGACGATGATCATGATCATGCCGATAAAAGCAAACGCTGCGCCGCCTAGCGAGTAGTACAGGTATTTCCGGCTGGCGAGGATCGCTTCCCGCGACAGGGTGTGCATCACCAGCGGCACCGTGACTAACGTCAGCAGCTCGTAGAAGAAATACATGGTCAGCAGATTGGCGGCGAGGGCGATGCCCAGCGTGATGCCGTAAGTGATCGTATAGAAGAGGAAGAAGACCCGCTCGTGCGTCTCTTTCGTCATATATTCAAAGGCGTACAGCGTGGCGAAAGGCCACAGCGCCGAGACCAGTCCGGCGAAGACCATGCCCATGCCGTCCACCTTAAAGCTGATGGACAGATCGCCCGTAAAGTGCGCCAGCAGGAAAGTGCTGTCGGAGTGATGCAGCAGCAGATACCAGACCAGAACACTGTTCAGGATCACGGCGCATTCTAGGAAGAGGGCCCAGTGTACCCTTTTGCGGAAAGGAATCATGGTCGCGAGAATCCCCGCAATCAGAGGAATCAGAATCACTAATATGGTCATAACCGAAGCTCCTTTCTATACAAGCTGACTGACGAAACGCGTCAGAAAGTCAACCAGCGCGGTGGGGAATAAACCAATCAAAACCGACAGTACTGTCATAATAACGACTGGTATTGTCATTAGGAGGGACGGCTCCCGCTTCGTAAGGTGCGCATAGTCATAGTCGTCGCCGGGCAGGAAGCCGTGGATCGTAAGCGGCAGCAGATAGCCCGCCGTCAGCAGCGCGCTAAGCAGCAGAACCGCAGGTCCCAGCCAGCGGAATATGGGCATGGCGCTGTACAGACTCCCCATCGCCAGATACCATTTGCTGATAAAACCGCCGGTGGGCGGGATGCCGATCAGCCCCAGCGAGACGATGGTGTAGCACCACAGGGTCAGGGGCATTTCCTTGCCGATGCCACGCAGCTCCTCCACCCGCGTCCTGCCGGTCGTATAGATGATCGCGCCCGCGCAGAGGAAGAGCGTCGCCTTGATCAGCGCGTGGGCGAGCACATGCAGGAGCGAACCATTCACCGCAGACACGTCCATGACCGCCAGCCCGAACAGAATATAGGAGAGCTGGCTGACCGTGGAGTAGGCTAGTCTTTTCTTTAACACAGGTTCCCGATAAGCTAACAGCGAGCCCATGAAGACCGTGATCAGCGTGAGGCTTAGCCACGCGGTCTGCACCCATGTGCCTCGCAGAAAAGAAGCGCCGAAGATATAGTAGACTGTGCGCAGCACCGCCAGCACGCCCGCCTTGACGATCACGGCGGAGAGTACGGCGGAAGCCGGCGCGGGCGCTACTGGGTGGGCGGCGGGCAGCCATGCGTGCAGCGGAAACATGCCCGCCTTGACGCCGAAGCCGAGGAGCATCAGCATCGCCACGAGTAACAGAATCCCTGTGGCGGACGGATCGACGTCCTGCAGCACGCCTCCCGCGGTAAACGTCAGCGTGTCGCCATAGCGGTAGACGAAATAGATGCCAAACAGTGCCAGATAAGCCCCGCACAGCGAGTAAAACAAATATTTGAGCCCCGCCATAACCGCTTCCCGGCTGCCGTTATGCAGCACCAGCGGTACGGAAGAGAGCGTCAGCAGCTCGAAGAACAGATAGAAGGTGATCAGGTTCCCTGCGAAGCAGAGCGCGTTCAGGATACCGAACACGATCAGATAGAAACCGTAATAGCGCCCCTCCCTCTGCTCCCGCTTCATATATTCATAGGAAAAGAAACCGGCGCAAGTCATGACAAGCATCGCCACCGACGCAAACAGCACGCAGGGCTCGTCCACGCCGAAGACCACGGAGAGCTTGTCCGTCAAGGCAAACAGCGTGTAGGAGCTTCCGTAGGCGCCTATGAGCGCGGCGCAGGTCAGGAGATCTGTTAGTAGAAGCGCTGCGCTGGTCGTGATCAGCAGGGTGCGTCTGTCTGTCGGATTCCCCTTGGCAGTTTCCCCGTTAAGCGGCGTCCGGCGGGTGATTAACAGGAAGAGCCCGCTCAGAACCGGGATCAGTATGGATAAAAGAATGAGATACATATCGAATCCCCCTCTACGCAAACATGGCAAGTCCCTGCCGGATCATATCGACGACCGGCTGGGAGCTGATGCCAAGAACTACGTTTAATACGATAAACGCCACCAAAACCATGGCGTATGCAGATATATCCTTAAAAGTAACGCTGCTGTAGGCACTGTGATTAAGCGGCGTATAGATCCGGATGACCGTTTTCATGAAATAGATCGCGTTCAGGATCGTGCTGATGCCGAGGATTATCAGCGCGGGCAGCATTTTCGTGTGATTTAAAACCGCCGCCTGCGAGAACAGAAGCTTACTGATAAATCCGGAAAAGAGCGGCACGCCCACCATGGAGAGGGAGCCTACCGTGAAGGCGACGCCCGCCCACTTGTTGCGGTAGCCCGAACCCGTCAGCTCGGTGAGCTTGCGGCTGCCGCCGGATACATCGGTCAGCCCGATGGCGGCGATAAATAGGAGCGACTTGGTGGCGGCATGGGACAGGATATGGAAGATACTCGCCGTCATGCCCTCCTGCGTGCCCATACCGAAGCCCATGTAGATATAACCGATCTGCGCCACCGAGGAAAAGGCGATCATGCGTCGGACGTCGTTTTCCCGTATGGCGCTGATAGAGCCGAAGACCATGCCCATCAGACCAAACAAAAACAGGATATCGATGATGCGCGTGTCATGATAGATGTCGAAGCCGATCACCCGGTAGATGATCTTGATCAGCAGGAAAATATAGCCCTTGGACACCAGCGCGGATAAGATGGCGGCGGAGGAGACGGTGGAGTACCCGTAAGCGTCCGGCAGCCATGCATGGAACGGGAAAAGCGCGCTTTTGATACAGAGTCCCACGGACATCAGTACGATGGAAACCACCAGCGGCACCTCGTAGGAGCCGTCAGCCGCAAGCAGCGCTACCGATTCCTTGATATTGCTCATCAGCAGATGCCCCGTCAGGTCATAGAGCATACACAGCCCCAGAAGCAGCAGACCGGAACCCAACAGGCTCATGATCATATAGCGGACGGCTGCCTCGATGGTACGACCGTTCTGTCGGATCATGATCAGCCCGCACGCCGAGATCGTGTTGATCTCCACGAATACATAGGCGGTGAACATGTCGTTGGTGTAGATCAGCGCCAGCAGGGAGCTGAGCAGCAGATCTGACAAGACGTAATACAGGTATGTCTTGCTCTCCTCCACTTCGTCTGGCAGCTTATGCCGGCCGCCGAAGAGGGAGAGCAGCATAATCACGCAGAAGAACAGGGCGAGCAGCGCTTCCAGTATGCCGACGCGGAGCTCGTTGCCCCACGGCGCGGGAAATTTACCCATGACATAGACGAAGGATGCGCCCGTCATCAGCGTATAGAGCAGCGTGCAGGCGCTTAAGATGATGTTGACGGTCAGTAGGAGCGTGCTGAGCCACATCGCCGCCCTGTTGCGCAGTCCGGAGCTGATGATGCCTGCAAAAAGGCACAGGATAATCGAGATGCAGGGGAAGTTCCGTATGATATCCATTACAGCCCCTCCTTTTTCAAGCGTCTGGAGATCTCGTCCAGATCCAGCGTGTGGTAGCGCTTGTATAAGCGAATGGTGAGCGACAGCATGAGGGCGGTCACCGACACCGACACCACGATACCGGTCAGCACCAGACCGCTGGGAATCGGGTTGATATAGACTTCCATATCCTGTATGCCGTCTGTGACGATGGGCGCGATGCGTCCTGCGATATATCCTTTTTCCGCGAGGAAAAGATAAATCGCCGTATCCATGATGTTTAAGCCGATGATCTTCTTGATCAGATTGGGCTGCAAGAGCAGATTGCCGAATCCGATGCCAAACAGCAGCATTGCCACGGCTTCCCCGTAATTTGCGAGCAGATTTGCACCCATCTTACAGCCCTCCCCTTCTGAATAATGCATAAAAAGCGTACATCGTACACGCCACTTCCAATCCCACGCAGATGTCGATCGGCAGGATGATGCCACCGCTTAGGATATGCCCCGGAAGACCTAGCGGAATATGATTCTCGATGCCGTTTGCGCCGGTCATGTAGAAGTAGGTGCCGATCAGACCGTACATGCACAGGGCGGTAATTTTGGCAATTTTATAGATCCGTTCGTTAAAGAAGCGCTGCGTCTTCTGGAAGCCGAACGCACTGACGTACAGGATCAGCCCCGCGCCCATGATCGCGCCGCCGGAGAATCCGCCGCCCGGCGACAGATGCCCGTTTAAAATAATATAAATACCGAAGAGGAAGATGATGGGGCACAGGATGAAAGCCGTGCCCTGCAGGATCGCATCGTTTTTCGGCTCAAAACGGCGGTCGTTTAAGACAGCCTGCTTGTGCAGGATCGCATCGTCCACCATCAGCATGATCATCACGCAGCAGGTGGCGATAAAGAGCACATTCGTCTCCCCGAAGGTATCGAAAGCCCGGTAGGTCAGAATCATGCCTGCCACCATGTTGAGCGCGCCGGTCTCCTGCAGCCCGTCTTCGATGTAGCGCTGGGACACTGCATTGTTGACGGGATTGGACGGATCGCCGTTTGGCGGCAGGTACGATACGGTCACCAGCAGGACGCCCACCAGCGCGAAGCAGAACAGGATCGCCATGGCGATATATATTTTATGGAAGACGCGCACCGTGGTATTACTTTCCTGATCGTAGACCTTATCGCGGATCATTTCCGCATCGCGCATACGGCGGATCAGTTCCTCTTCGGGAAGCGTCTCCTCCTTCTGGATCTGCATTTCCACCTCTCCCACGTAAGGGTCCTTGCTGCCGGACAGCCAGCGGAAGAAACGGAAGGCGCGCGTTTTTTCATATTCCTCTCTCGGTTTTAATTTACTCATGCGGTATCTCCTCCTCTTTCGCCTTGTCCTTCTCGATACGGATCGCCTGAATCTTCTTTAAGGTTGCAAAGAAAAGCACGCTGGTCACGCCCGCGCCGACGGCGGCTTCCGTGATCGCCAGATCGGGCGATTCCAGACACACCCACAGGATCGACATGATCAGGCTGTAGGACATATAGATTAAGATGGAGTTGAGCAGATTCTTGGAAAAACTGACGGAGACCGCGCACACGATCAGAAATCCCATCAGAATGCACTGAAAAATCGTCATGACATCTCGCCTCCCGTCTTCTTTTCTTCCGTGATGCCAGAAGCTTCTGCGCCGTCCAGTTCCGCTTCCAGCGTCGTAAGGTCCGTGTAGACCGTGCAGCGGGACGCCAGATTCTCATTCGTCGCCACTTCCAGACGTGCCAGCACATGGGAGGACACCGGGGAGGCGAACCAGAGAAACACCACGATTAACAAGAGCTTCAGCGAAGTCATATTAAAGCCCGAAAAGATCATCAGCCCCAGCATACAGGACGCGATGCCTAGGGTATCCCCCATCGCCGCGGCGTGCATACGGTTCAGCACATATTGAAAATGGAAAATGCCGAACAGCTCCGTAAAAAAGATCACCAGTCCGCAGATCATGAACGAGCAGCCCAGAATCAGTCTGATCCAGTCAAAGATGCCCATCGGACATACCTCCTTCCTCTTCCTCCTGTCCTAAGGTGCGGCGCTTTTCCTCGTAAACGCCGATGTACACCTTGGTCAGTACCACGACGGCGAGGAAACTGATCATCGCGTAGACTAGACAGACGTCCACCAGATACCCCTCATGCAGCATGAGGGCGAGTATGGCGATCATGACCATGACTAATGTGCCCATCATGTTCACCGACATCAGCCGGTCCGCGATGCGGGGTCCCCTGATCGCACGGATCAGGCAGGGAAACAGCATCAGCGCCAGTATGATAAGAAATGTGAGATAAACGTAATGGTAAATCATATGCAATATCCTCTCAATTCACATTTTCAATTCTCTCTAGCAGCTTGACGAAGATGGAAGAATCGATTCCCTTCGCCAGCTCCTTGTCCAGACAGTGAACCACGTATTCGTCGTCTTTTAAGCTGACCGTGATGGTGCCGGGCGTCAGGGTGATGGAATTGGCGAGCAGCACGCGCGCGAACGTCGTATGCAGCGTCGTCTTAAAATGCACCACCGCCGGCTCGAAGCAGTATTTTTCGGAATAGATCATGCGAAATACCGCGCCGTTTGCCTTCAAGATTTCAATTAACAGTACGAATATATAATGGAGAACCAGAAAGAATCTCTTACATAGAAGGAGGTCGTTTGCGGGCTTGTAATCCAGAAAACGGCAGATAAACCAATAGAGCGCGCCGGAGACCGCCAGCCCGAACAGAGCGATTTCCAGTGTAAACTGCCCGTTGAAGATCATCCAGATCAGAAAAAATATGACAAACATATGCTGTATTCCTCCGAATAGTTTCTTCTTATAGTAGTAAGAAATTCCTACGCTTACTTCGAGTTTGCGAAGCTTGGTTTTTCTTGTGTAATTAGGAAATTCCTATGCTTACTTCGAGTTTGCGAAGCTTGGTTTTTTCTTGTGTAATTAGGAAATCTCACCAAAGAGCGGAAGAACCGAAGGTTCTTCCCAAGATAATTTGCGAAGCAAATTTT